>NZ_JAUBTK010000011.1:0-127279 GCF_036702455.1 Microcoleus sp. D2_18a_D3 | reverse complement strand
TTTGAAAACTACAAAAATAGATGTTTACTTACTTGGCATTTTAATGGTTAGTTTGGCATACCAAGTAAGGAAGAACCATTTTTATTTAATTCTGCCTTCTGCGTTCTGCCTTAAAAAGGGGGGTGTGGGCAAGACCGCATCTTACCCACACCCGAACAAATTCCGTATTAGTTTTAATCTACCTTGTGATGACATTCTTCATCTATTCTGTCCTGAAGTTCTTCTTTCAACTGTTCGACAGCGCGCATAGTTTGAGCATTTTCTTTTTTTTGCTGACCGAGGGCTTTTTCTGTTTCCTCGCCGAGCAAGGTTTCCTTTGATTTTGGTAGCGTTACTTGATTTTCGCTGCCAGTGTGGGTCGCATTTTCTTCAATATTCATTTGTCTTGACCCTATTGTTTGCAAAATTTATTTTTAACAAGGCTAGTTACAAGTTAACCTTATATTTATAATAACGCCAATGACGAAGCCGTCCCTCTCCCTGAAGATAGATAGGAGCTGGAGAAGAGTTTTTAGTTTTAAAGTAAGAGAAATTAGGAAGACTTCCATCGGCCGGAAGAAAGATATGGGAAGGGGAAGAGTGCGTGAGTGCATGAGATTGCTTGGTGAGTCGCAAGGCGCGGGCAGTGAATGAGTAGGGGAGAGGGAGGAGGGGGGGAAAATTTTTCTGCGGTGCGCGCGATCGCATTAAGTGTCGAATGTTGTTGGATGAGGCTCTTTGGACATCGGTAAAAGATGAAGAGAGAAATGGGAGGCAATTTAGCTAGCCAGACGGGAATCCCCACACTATATCGCTTCGATTAGTGTGGGATGAAAGTCGCGTTTCGCTGTGGATTCCACCGTCAACCAATTCAAAACTATGTTTTGAGCGGTGGGCGGGTGGATGACGAGACAAACAAACTCTTTATTTAATGGGTCTATTTTCTCCTTTGTACTTGACAGTAAATAACGCATTCTGGTACAGTAACACTAATTGATGCGTACCGACTGCGATCCAATATTTGCCAATTAATGAGAACGGCTTACCAGTACAAACTACGTCCAACAAAACAGCAAGCCATTGAGCTAGACAGATGGCTATCCATGCTGTCTGCCCAATACAATTACCTGTTGGCTGATAGATTTAATTGGTACGAACAAAATCGCTCTCCTGTTAACGCCTGCAATCTCGTCTGTTACCTACCTGAACTGCGAGACAATCCCGATTATTGCTCGCAAAAGAAAACGTTACCTCAACTCAAGAAAACAAATCCTTGGTATAGCGAAATATATTCGCAAGTCCTTCAGGATGTAGTTAAGCGAGTTAAGACAACATTTGACCGTTTCCTAAAAGGTGATAGCAGCGGAAAACGCAGCGGTAAACCTCGATTCAAAGCTCGCAGTCGCTATCGCACCTTTACTTATCCGCAAATGAAAGAGGGATGCTTGCATGGCAACTTGATTAACTTGCCGATGTTTGGGAAAGTTAAAGTTGTCTTGCACCGCCCTACCCCTGATGGGTTCAAAATCAAAACCGCATCTGTCACCAAGAAAGCTGATGGTTATTACCTTACGCTCTCCCTAGAAGACAAGACGGTTCCAGAGATAAAGCCAGACTTTAATCCTCTTTCAATAACAGGTATTGACGTGGGATTGAAGGAGTTTTTGACAACATCTGAAGGCGAAACAGTCGCCCCGCCCCAATATTACCGTAAAGAACAAAAATGCTTGCGAACTATTCAAAAGCGAGTGTCACGTCGCAAAAAGGGGAGCAATAGCAGGCTTAAAGCTATTAAGCAACTGGGCAGACAACACAAGAAGGTGGCAGATAAAAGAAAAGACTTCCACTTCAAGACAGCTAATTGGCTGCTGTCAAAATATGACGTAATCGCACACGAGGATTTAAACATCAAAGGTCTAGCTCGTACAAGGTTGGCTAAATCTGTGTTGGACGCTGGGTGGTCAAGTTTTCTGTCGATACTGACAAACAAAGCCGAAAACGCGGGTTTGTTGGTTGTCCCAGTAAGTGCCCATAATACTTCACAAGATTGTTCTAATTGCGGCGAGAAAGTACCAAAAAAGCTGCATATTCGTTGGCATGACTGTCCTCACTGTGGGTGCAGTCTAGACCGTGACCATAATGCCGCAGTTAATATCAAAAATAGAGCGGTGGGGCAACCCGTTCTTAAAGCTCAGTTAATGTCCTATGCAATAGCAGGAGTCACTGAGAAGCCTACACCAATGGTGACAGCTTGTGTTGGTGTAGGAGTTGTCACTGCAGACTTAAGTCAGATGTAGAGCAGTTTGACGGTTAAAATCAACAGGGTGCAGCAATTCCCAAGTTTGGTGGCGATCGGCTTAAATAATCTGCTAAACAAGAGTTAGCCTCAAGGCTAACCTCCAGCAGGATCGAACTAAAATTTCTGTTATTAGTAAAAATTATCTAAAACCCTATGGGAGCAAGGAGCAGTAACCCTCTCGAAGCAGCCGGCCCGACTCGTGAGCCGATCAAAATAGGCGTTTTGCATTCCCTGACGGGCACGATGTCCATCAGCGAAATTTCAGTTAAAGATGCGACGCTGTTGGCTGTTGAGGAAATTAATGCGGCGGGAGGGGTGCTGGGGCGCCCCTTGGAAGCGGTTATAGAAGATGGAGCCAGCGATTTGCAAACTTTTGCTCAAAAAGCTAAGCAATTGCTCCTAGAAGCGCAGGTGGCGGTGGTATTTGGCTGTTGGACTTCGGCGAGCCGCAAGGCTGTACAGCCGGCTTTCGAGCACGGCAGCGGGTTGCTGTTCTATCCGGTGCAGTATGAAGGGCTAGAACAGTGTCCGAATATTTTCTACACTGGTGCTGCCCCGAACCAACAGATTGTGCCTGGGGTGAATTACTTGCTGGCACAGGGGAAACGGAAAATTTTCCTGTTGGGTTCGGACTATATCTTTCCCCGGACGGCAAATCGGATTGTGAAAGCTCAACTGGCGGCACTGGGGGGAGAGTTAGCCGGGGAAGTTTATCTGCCGCTGGGTTCGAGGGAAGTGGGCGAGGCGATCGCACATATCTTAGCAGTGAAACCCGATGCTATTCTCAACACTCTCAACGGCGATAGCAATGTGGCTTTTTTCCAAAAGTTGCGGGAAGTTGGCTTGAAACCCGATGATTTGCCGGTGATGTCGGTCAGCGTAGCAGAAGAGGAAGTGCGGGCGATCGGGTCGTCCAATATTGCTGGACATTTGGTGGTTTGGAACTATTTTCAAACGGTGGATACACCGGAAAATCGTAAATTTGTCAAGGCTTATAAAGCCCGATACGGGGAAAATAGAGTCACGGATGACCCGATCGAAGCAGCTTATTTGGGCGTTTACCTGTGGAAGCAAGCAGTAGAAAAAGCTGGTTCGACAGATGTGGTTAAAGTCAGGGCTGCTGCTAAAAATATTGAGTTTGCAGCGCCATCGGGCAAGGTAAAAATAGATGCCCAAACTCAGCATACCTGGAAAACAGTGCGGATTGGTAAGGTGAGGTTGGACGGTCAAATTGAGGAGATTTGGAATTCCGGCGCACCGGTTGCGCCAGATCCTTTTCTCAAAGCCTATCCTTGGGCGGCGGCATTTGCTCCGAGGCAGATTTCTTTGGGAACTCGGGCTTCTTTGAGCGGGCTGTTTGTCATCTTGGTACTGATAACTTGGATGGCGGTGGGAGTCGGGTGGATGGGTTCTGTGGATATGAAGAACTATTTGCTGACAATAGAGGCTGCCTCAAATCCGGCGGCGGCGGTTTCTGAGGCCGCAATGGCGGTGCTGGTGCAGCAAACTCTCTTTGTGGCGAGCCGCACTCAGCACTGGCTGCTGGCAGCTTTGGTTTTGAGTTTGATCGCGGGGATAGTGGGTTTTGTGTCTGTGTCGGCAATTATTCGGAATCTCGGCTTGCTGCGGCAAACTGCCGAACAGATGGCAAGCGGTGATTTGACGGCTCGATCGCCTGTGGTTTCTAATGACGCGATCGGGGTGCTATCTTCTACTCTCAATACAATGGCTCAGCAAATTAGCAGTTTGCTCAAGGGTTTGGAGGTGCGACAGCGGCAGCTAGAAGAACGATCGGAGGAATTGGAAGTCGCTAAGAATGCCGCGGAAGCTGCCAACCGCGCGAAAAGCACTTTTTTGGCAAATATGACTCACGAGTTGCGGACACCCTTGAATGCGATTATCGGCTACAGCGAGCTGCTGCAAGAAGAGGCTCTGGAACTCGGCGAAGAAGAGTTTGTGATGGATTTGGCAAGCATTAATATGGCAGGCAAGCAGTTGCTCACCATTATTAGTGACATCTTGGATATTTCTAAAATTGAAGCAGGAAAGATGACTCTTTTCTTGGAGACTTTTGAGGTGTTGGATTTGATCGAGCAGGTTGTCACTATTGTTCAACCGACGCTAGGGAAAAATGGCAATACTTTGATCGTCAATTGCGATCCCAATATTGGCACGATCTACTCCGATTCGTCGAAGCTGCGGCAAGCGCTGTTGAATTTGGTGAGCAATGCTGCTAAGTTTACCGCTCAAGGCCAAATTACGATTAATGTTTGGAAGGAAGAAGGGGAGGTTTTGCCGATCGGCAATTCCGAAGAACTCTCGGCAGATCCTTCTCGGTGTCAACAGCCTTCGATCGTGTTTCAAGTAACCGATACCGGCATCGGCATGACTGAGGATCAGGTGTCGAGGCTGTTCGGAGCTTTCGCTCAAGCGGACGATTCTACTACCCGCAAATACGGCGGCACCGGTTTAGGGCTGACAATTAGCCGGAAATTTTGCCAGATGATGGGTGGGGACATTACCGTTGAGAGCGAGTTTGATTGCGGTTCTAGTTTTACGATCCGGTTGCCGATTGAGGTTAAAAGCCCGAAAGAAGCGCAGGAAGATCGAGAAATCGCAGAAATACAGGCAGAGTATTCCGAGGAGTTAGAAACGAGTTTAGGGGCGACGGAAGCGAAGCAAAAAGCAGTGCGATCGCAACCGCTGGATCTGCCAGATGCTGCTACTGTGCTGGTGATTGACGACGATCCAGACGCGCGGGATTTGATGACTCGCTGCTTGTCGAAACAGGGATTTCGGGTGCGATCGTCGGCTAGCGGTCAAGGGGGGCTTCTGTTGGCTAAGGAGTTGCGGCCGGACGCGATTCTTCTGGACGTGATGATGCCAAGTATGGACGGCTGGGCGGTGCTGTCGGCATTGAAAGCCGATCAAGATTTGGCTGAGATTCCGGTTATTATGATAACTTTTTTGGACGACAAAAATCAGGGTTTGGAATTGGGAGCAGCGGAGTATTTGAGGAAGCCTGTGGATTACAAACGCTTTGCTGCTTTATTGAGTAAATATCAGAGTCTGGGGAAGTAGTTAGTTGACTGTTGGCTGTTGACTGTTGACTGTTGACTGTAATTATTACAGTTCTGGACGCCACAAATTGTTAGATCCGCTATTGATAAGGGTAAGGTGCGTCGCCCGGAAAAATCTGCAATTTTCATTTCTCATCTGAGGGCGACGCACCCTACAGATTAGCATTTCACTTCAAGAGAAAACCGCTATACATCCCTCTCAATTACCAATTACCAGACGTACCTCATTAAACCCAGAAGTGCTATGGTTATTGCTTATTAGTAGCAGGTAACAAATAAGAAATAACAACAGTCAACAGTCAACTGACAACGGTCAACTGACAACAGTCAACTAACAACTAACAACTGACTAATTAATCTAAGAAGCCCATTAAGGCCGAGCTATCGTCAATTTCGTTTGAGGCAATGGGGCGGTTTCCTCCCATTGTCGAGTAAACTTCATCAATGTGCAGAGTGCTGATGCCAATAGGGCGGGCACCGGACATACTGAACATTTCACTGACTTGCATGGCGCTGGAACCGATCGGGCGATTGCCGAGTGTAGCAACCACTTCAAAGTCGCTGGATTCCACCGGGCGATTGCCTACAATGCCGTAGGTTTCGCTGAGGTGCAGGGTGCTAGTGCCGATCGGGCGGTTCCCCGATATCGAGACGGTCTCGCTGATGGTAAAATCGTCAGGACCGACGGGGCGGTTGTCATGCATCAGTTGAGGCCGATAAAGTTGAATTCCTGTTGCTTTGGCATCCGTGGGTTCTGTCGCTTGGCTTTTGGAACTGCCTTTGCCGCGGCGGGCGATCGCTTTGCCTTTGCCTGTACCTGTGCTGCGCGTATCCATAATTCTTTTCCTCGCTTATTTTTGGGCGTTGATTGCTGGGTTCGGACAACTGCTTTTCTTGGCTTTCTGCTTGCTATTTCGGCCGATGATTAAAATAATATTACAAAGTCTAACTATTTTTTTAACGAAATTGCAGAATCTCTGCATTTTTGTTAAGATTTATGGGTAATAGCTACATTTTCCTATGGTAACTGCGGCAGCATCTTTTCAATTGCAAGCGCCCTTCCAGCCCACAGGCGACCAACCGCTAGCGATCGAGCAACTTGTCAAAGGCATCGAAGCGGGCGATCGATTTCAAACCTTACTCGGTGCCACAGGTACGGGCAAAACCTTCTCCATTGCCTCGGTGATTGAAAAAATCGGCAGACCCACCTTAGTTCTAGCACACAACAAAACCCTGGCAGCTCAACTGTGCAACGAACTGCGAAATTTTTTCCCGAACAATGCAGTCGAATACTTTGTCAGTTATTACGACTACTACCAACCTGAAGCATACATTGCCGTCACCGATACTTTCATTGAGAAAACGGCAGCAATTAACGACGAGATAGATATGCTGCGGCACTCCGCCACGCGATCGCTCTTTGAACGCCGCGACGTAATTGTAGTTGCTTCAATTAGCTGCATCTACGGTTTGGGAATGCCCGCAGAATACCTGAAAGCTGCTATTCCTTTGCGAGTAGGAATGGAAGTCAACCAGCGGCAAGTTTTGCGAGATTTAGTCAACGTCCAATACAGCCGCAACGATATAGATTTAGGCAGAGGCAAATTTCGCGTCAAAGGCGATGTTTTGGAAATTGGCCCCGCTTACGAAGATAGAATTATTCGCGTTGAATTCTTCGGCGACGAAATCGATGCCATTCGCTACGTTGACCCCGTAACAGGTAAAATCCTACAAAGTTCAACGGCTTTAAATATCTATCCAGCGCGCCACTTTGTCACAGCAGAAGATAAATTAGAGGCAGCTTGCCAAGGGATAGAACTCGAATTAGAAGACCGATTGGCAGAATTTGAAAAAGAAGGGAAATTATTAGAAGCTCAGCGGTTGGAACAGCGCACGCGCTACGATTTGGAAATGCTGCGCGAGGTAGGTTACTGCAACGGAGTCGAGAATTATTCGCGGCATTTAGCAGGGAGAAATGCGGGGGAACCGCCAGAATGTTTGATTGATTATTTCCCGAAAGATTGGATGTTGGTGATAGATGAATCTCACGTCACCGTGCCGCAAATTCGGGGAATGTACAACGGCGACCAAGCGCGCAAAAAAGTATTGATCGAACACGGTTTTCGCTTGCCTAGCGCGGCAGATAACCGCCCTTTAAAAGCAGAGGAATTCTGGGCAAAAGAGAATCAGTGCATCTTTGTTTCGGCTACGCCTGGGGATTGGGAAATGGAAATATCCGAAGGCAGAGTTGCAGAGCAAGTAATTCGCCCTACCGGAGTAGTAGATCCGACAATTTTCGTGCGCCCGACGGAAGGACAAATTGACGATTTGTTGGGGGAAATCAAGGAGAGAGTAAGTCGGGACGAGCGAGTTTTGGTGACGACTTTAACCAAGCGGATGGCGGAAGATTTAACCGAATATTTGCAGGAGAGGGCTATTAAAGTCCGGTATTTGCACTCGGAAATTCAGTCGATTCAACGCATCGAAATTATCCAAGATTTGCAGGATGGTAAGTTTGATGTATTGATTGGTGTTAACTTGCTGCGGGAAGGTTTGGATTTGCCGGAAGTTTCGCTGGTGGTAATTTTGGATGCGGATAAAGAGGGGTTTTTGCGATCGGGACGTTCGTTGATTCAAACGATTGGAAGGGCGGCGCGGCACGTTCAGGGACAGGCTATTCTGTACGCGGATAATTTGACGGATAGTATGGTTAAGGCGATCGACGAAACGGATCGGCGCCGGGGGATTCAGCTAGCGTACAATAAGATGCACGGGATTACGCCGCAGCCGATCGCGAAAAAGCGATCGAGCAATGCGATTTTGGCATTTTTGGACGTGTCGCGCAAGCTGAATTCTCAGCAGTTGGAGGAGGTTTACGAACAGGTGAACGAGTTATCTTTGGATGAGATTCCTCAGTTAATCGGGCGGTTGGAAGCCCAGATGAAGGCGGCGGCTAAGAAGTTGGAGTTTGAGGAGGCGGGTAAATTGCGCGATCGGATTAAGCATTTGCGGGATAAGCTATTGGGACATTAAGGAAGAGTGGGAGGATATGATGTTCGATCGCATTACCTTCGATCCAAAAATTATGGGAGGAAGAGCTTGCATTCGAGGAATGCGAGTTACTGTTTCTTTGGTAGTGAGTTTAGTAGCAAATGGGATGAGTGTAGAGGAAATTTGGGCAGCTTATCCTTATTTGGAAGCGGAGGATATTAATGCTAGTCTCCAGTATCAACTCTCAGCCTCAATGCTATGAATGCACCCACTCGTTTAGAGTTTCCCATTGCTAAGGCGCAATATCTCTTCAGCAGTGCCACGGAAGCAGGAGTAGGCGGAGATAAGCAGAAATTCTGGCGGGAGGTGATGGGGTTTGAGTCACCGGAGGCGATTCGAGACGCAATTATAGCCCAAATCTCGCTAGAATTGTTACAGCCAGTCGGACAGAATGACTATGGAGAACGCTACGAAGCTATTATTTTAGTTACAGGGCGATCGGGAGTATCTTGGCAAATCCGTACAGGTTGGATTGTTTTATTTGGTGAAGATATTGCTAGATTTGTTACCGCATTTCCTCAACGCTTTGGGAGACAGCAATGAGCAAATTTCAGTTATTGGATGCAGTGACTTTAACCGAAGGAGTCGCCCTCGCTGATGGCGAGATTGCACCGCCACAAACAGCCGGGACAATTGTTGAGGTTTTCAAGAATGGTGAAGCTTATTTAGTAGAATTATTTGGCGGATGGGTGAAAGCAGAAGTTGGCGGGGATTTTGTGCCTGCAACTCAGGATGAACCGGGCGCATTTATGGAAACGATTGGTGTTGAAACAGTTTATCCGCATCAGTTGCAATTAGTAAAATCTGCCGACGAAATGATGGGGATTCGAGAGCATTTACTGTCGGTTTTAAATAATTTACCTGACGAGTTAGTGGCTGAAGTCTGCGATTTTGCGGAGTTTTTGCAGGAAAAACAGCAAAAAGTGCGATCGTATTAAGCATTTAGGTGAAGTGCGATCGCCCTTTACCATTGTCCTATTTTTTGGATGGGAAGGGCGATCGTACTTTTTACCAGCTTCCTAGTTCTTCGGATGAATATTCGCGTTCCAAGGAGTCCGCTTTTGATGAACCATTGTTATCCCAGGAATCTGACTCGTATTCCCATCCACGGTTTTTATCTTTCCGATCCTCATCCTCAGAGTGTAAGCGTTCTAAGGTAGTCACTCTGTCTTTGAGTTTTTGCATACCGCGCTGAATGTCCGAGAGTATAAGCTCTTGACTAGGGTATGACCCATAAACCATACGGGCTATCTCCCAACCATGAGGATGATCGAGCAGCTTTTCGAGTAGCGATCGCGCGTGATTTTGTGGTATCATTGTTTTGCATAAATTAAATAACATCCAGAATCCTGAGAACGGGTTAATGCAGTTCAATACTACCGTTCTAGAATTCATGGTTTGAATAGAGCGTCCTTAACACCTCCAAGTAGTAGGGACGTTCTTTATTTATTATTAGCACATTAGCTGGCTAGTAGTCAACAAAATTTTGGCGATAAATTATCGATCTTTTTTGTTTATCCTGTGTTACCAGTACAGCAAAACGGGATAGAGAAAAACGAAACAGGATAGGAAATGAGATAGTAATTGAATGTGAGGTATTAATTAACTTAATTAAGGAGTGAAACCGCAAAGCGGGTATTTAGCGTTAAATCCTGCATAGCCACAATTACCCTAAATCCCCATTAGGGATTGAAACAGCTTTATTCTCTGTCAAAAGCGCACCGGGGTGCGTTTTTGAGTGGCAATTAACTTAAATCTCTATTAGGGACTGAAACCGATACATTTAGCAAGATGTGGGACGGAACTTTTAAAAATGCAGTTAACCTAAATATTTATTAGGGATTGAAACTTGTCCGTCATTATATTAAAAAAGGTCGATCGCCCAAAACACCACCCAAACCAACTACTTACTCAATACCGCAGCATCCGTACTGCTAGCAAAAGCCGGACGAATAAATTCCTCCTTCTCTTCCAACGTGATGAAACCCTTATCTACAGCTAGCTGCATCACTTCCTGAAGAAAACGTCTGAGTACATCTAATACTTGAGTGCGATCGAACTCAAAATGCTTTTCCCAGCCAGAAGTTCCAAACTTGCTCAAAGTACAGCTAATGCGATCGTCTGTGGGTACTAACTTGATAGTTAGCGTACAACTTTCAGCAAAATCTATTTCTATTGGCTTACCTTGTGACAGTTTCCTAATTTGTTCGGGCAGATTATCGTCCAAAATCATACAGATATCAGGATCTAAAAATACCTGTATTCTCTCATCACCTATTTCTAGTAAAACTTTATGATCGTACTCAAAACAAAAACGCCGGATAGCCATTTCAAAATGAGTAAGTTCTCCCAATGGATCTTCTGGAGGATCGGCGTAATTTTCTAAAAAACGTTCTCCTAACTGAAAAGTAAATTTTTGACTGTTATTCATACTCGCTCCTCCTAATATTAAAAAAGTGGTAAGTTGGGCGAAGTGAAACGTAGGGCTCATTACCTCCACCCAACCTACTAATACCCAATCTGGGTTAAGTTTCCCCTCTATTTCTTAGTCCGCGCAGGCGGACTTTGTGTGTGTAGAAGCGGTTTCAACCGCCGAGATATCTTACGGTGTCGGATTCGGATACTTAGCGTGCACCGCATCGATTTCCGCTATAATCTCTCGATCCAAATTCACCTCCAAACTACCGATATTTTCCTCCAACTGTTCGAGACTTGTTGCACCGATAATTGTGCTAGTTACAAACCAGCGCGATCGCACATACGCCAAAGCCATCTGCGCCGGACTTATCCCATGTTTCCCCGCAATCTCAACATACGCTTTCACCGCATCATTCAGATTAGTTTTATCGTAACGCTGACCGAATCCCGCAAATAAAGCCAACCTAGAATTTTCGGGAATTCCATTCAAGTATTTACCCGTTAACAGCCCAAACCCCAAAGGACTGTAAGCCATCAATCCCACATTCTTAAAACGGCAAGTTTCTGCTAAATTCATGTGAAATGTGCGATTGGTCAAACTGAAAGCATTCTGAATGGAAACAACTTTCGGCAAGCCGTGTTTTTCAGCCAACGTGCAAAACTCGCAAACTCCCCAAGGCGTCTCGTTACTCAAACCCAAATAGCGGATTTTCCCAGCTTTAATTAAGTCAGCAAATACCTCTAACTGTTCCAAAATCGGTACAGTTTCGTGTTCTTGGGCGATGTCGTAATCGGGCGCGCCAAATAAGGGCACGTAGCGATCGGGCCAGTGGATCTGATAGAGGTCAATGTAGTCAGTTTGCAAGCGCTTCAGGCTGTCATTCAGGGCTTTTTCGACATTTGGGCGATCGATCTGATTTTTCCCTTCCCTAATCCACTTTAAGCGAGTGCTTCTGCCCGCTACTTTAGTCGCTATAATGACTTTATCCCGCTGCTGTTTCGCCAACCATTCGCCGATATATTCCTCTGTTTTTCCCTGAGTTTCCGCCTTTCCAGGGACGGGATACATTTCTGCCGTATCGATAAAGTTGATGCCTCTATCGATCGCAAAATCGAGCTGTTGGGCCGCTTCCTCAACGGTATTCTGCTGGCCGTAAGTCATCGTACCCAAACAGATTTCCGATACAGATAAGTCGCTGTCGCCGAGTTTTTTGTATTCCATGATTTTGATTGGTGGAAAATTATCTGATTCTATATTACCGAAAAAGTTTGATTTAATTGACAGCTCCATAAAAGTGCGCGAGGCTTTCTTCTCTCTTCCTCTTTTCCTCTGCGCTCTCTGCGTCCTCTGCGGTAAAAAAAATTAAAAGATATCCGCACTTGAATGTTAATATAAAGAATTCGTATTCCTCTGATGTATGAGTAGTAGCCCGCCCCAAGTTCCGTTTGTAAATCTATCCCTGCAACACCAACCAATTCAATCCCAAATAGCAGAAGCAATTAGAAAAATTATCGAGCAAGGAGATTTTATTTTAGGTCAAGCACTCGCCGAATTTGAAACAGCATTTGCAGCAGCTTCTGGAGTAAAATACGGCGTAGGAGTGGCTTGCGGAACAGATGCGATCGCTCTGGGACTGCAAGCTTGCGGCATTAATCCGGGCGACGAAATTATCATACCCGCTAACACTTTTATCGCCACCGCGATCGCCGTCCTCCAAGCCAAAGCTATACCTATTCTCGTAGATTGCGACCCGGAAACCGCCCTGATTGACCTCACAGCAGCCGAAACAGCAGTTACCTCGAAAACTAAAGCAATTATCCCCGTACACCTCTACGGTCAAATGGTATCGCCCCGGCAGCTTTTAGATTTTGCGAAGCGCCACGATTTAATCATATTTGAAGATGCCGCCCAAGCGCACTTAGCCGAAAGAGAAGGATACCGCGCGGGCTCTATTGGGAAAGCAGCAGCCTTCAGCTTTTATCCCAGCAAAAACCTCGGTTCTTTTGGCGACGGCGGGATGTTAATTACTAACGATGCAGAGCTCGCAGAAAAAATGCGAACTCTCCGCAATTATGGAGCACCCAGTAAATATTTGCACACAGAAATCGGTACCAACAGCCGCCTCGACAATTTGCAAGCCGCCGTGCTCAATATTAAATTACCTTACTTAGAAAAATGGAATCGCGATCGCACCGACGCTGCTCAACACTACAATACTCTATTAGAACCCCTGAAACACAAAGGAATTGTACCCATCGCCAACCACAGCAGCAGCGGTCACATTTATCACCTCTATGTTATCAAAATTACTGAGGAAAGCTCGATAGACCGCAACACCCTTCAGGAAAAACTCGCCCAACACGGCATTCAAACAGGCATACACTATCCCGTACCTTGTCACCTGCAACCCGCCTACCAAAACTTAGGCAATCCGGGCGACTTCCCCCACGCAGAAACCCTGTGCGAACAGATTTTATCATTGCCAATGTATCCCGGATTGAGCAATACTCAGATCGAGCAAGTTGTTCGGGCGATCGTACTATCATTGAATTGTTAATTGTTCATAAAAGTTATGCTGAGGGTGTTTCAAGCAGTAGGGTGCGGTTATAAAAGCGTTTGAGTTGGAAATTAACAAATCTTTAACTCACAGTTCAAAACCGCTTTCGCGTTGCCAATCCAGCGTGGCAATCTCAAAACTTCTCAAACCATGCACATCCAGCGCAAAATTCGCATTGTTTTCAAGCGATACCTCCTGGGGGAAAGTATCACGGTGCTCCTAGTGCTGCTGTACGCCCCCCTGCTAGTACATTGGTACGACGGCTGGTTGAACAAAAGCATCAGCCTCGAACACGAATATTTCAGCCACGGACTAATTGGTTTGCCCTACGCAGCTTATATTGCTTGGATGAACCGAAAGTGCTGGCGCAGCTTACCCAACTCACCGCATCCTTTGGGAGGCTTTTTACTGGTACTAGCCACGCTTTTTTATCTGAGTCGCTTGAGCGATTTAGTAAATTTATCCCTGCCCGTAATGCTGGCCAGCATTTGCTTATCTTTAAAAGGAATTCCCGGCTTGAAATTGCAGGCGATGCCACTTTTATTCGTATTTCTGGCCTCGCCGAACCACATTCCTTACCTCATAGAACCCTACGCCTTGCCCTTACAGCAATTCATTGCTGAAGCATCAGGCTGGATATTAATTAAGATTGGTATCAACGTGAGAGTGGAAGAAATTTATCTGTACGTAAACGAGCGCATTGTA
The DNA here is from genome assembly GCF_036702455.1 of Microcoleus sp. D2_18a_D3. Lineage (NCBI taxonomy): Bacteria > Bacillati > Cyanobacteriota > Cyanophyceae > Oscillatoriales > Microcoleaceae > Microcoleus > Microcoleus sp. D2_18a_D3. The sequence goes on along the minus strand of NZ_JAUBTK010000011.1, from coordinate 113,189 downwards.
GAAGTTGCTCCACACTGTGCAGGCTTGAAAATGCTGTTTACCAGTCTTTACGTCAGCTTAATTCTGCTGGATTGGACGGGAGTTTGGAACTCTCGCAAAAAAAGCCTTTTGTTTTTAGTGATTACATCCATTCTTAGCATCACTTCCAACATTTTTCGCAATACTTTGCTAACTTACTTTCACGGAACCGACAGAGAGGCGCTTTTTAATTGGCTACACGCCGGATGGGGGGGAGATTTATATTCTGCTTGTATACTAGGGTTATTGGTACTTCTCCTCAACGGGATGGACAAGTATTTCCCAAGTCAGTCTGGCAATTATTGACATCCACCCCGACCGTCGCGGACGGGGATTCCCAATCATCGCTAATTGGGTTTCTGCTTCATAACACCAGCCTTCCGAGATTTGCTCTCTTCGGGTCTTACAGTTGCTCCACAGACTGAAACGGCTAGCCCAGCCGCCAAAATGTTCTTTGCCGCATTGATATCGCGATCGTGGTTTGTTCCGCACTTGGGACATTCCCAATCGCGAATATTCAATGGTAATTTCTCAACAATGTGACCGCAATTTCCACAGCGTTTAGAACTAGGAAACCAGCGGTCTATTTTTATTAAATCGCGCCCGTACCAATCGCACTTGTAGCTTAGTTGGCGAATCAATTCACTCCAACTAGCATCGCTAATGGCAAGAGCTAACTTATGGTTTTTCACCATATTCTTGATAGCCAAATCCTCAACTACAATCGTTTGGTTTTCACGAACGAGTTGAGTCGTTAGCTTGTGCAAGAAATCTTTACGCACATCTAGTATCTGTGCGTGAACTTTTGCTACCTGTCTCCGGGCTTTCTCCCGATTGTTGCTTCCCGGATGCTTGCGAGAAGCGGCTTTTTGCTTCCTTTTTAACTTCTTGCGAAGTTTCTTAAAAGGTTTAGGGTTGGCGATTTTATTACCGTCGCTGGTGGCAATCAGGCTGGTAATCCCCACATCTAACCCGATAGTTTTGTCTGACTTTGGAAGTGGCTTAATTGTATAGTCGTCTACCAGTATGGAGACAAACCAACGCCCTGCGGGAGTTAACTTTACTGTAATAGTAGACGGGACACACCCTACGGGAATCTGTTTGCTCCAACGGATAGGTAATGGCTCATTACATTTAGCCAAGAAGACCTGTCCGTTTTTCCAGCGGAAAGCAGATTTGGTAAATTCAGCACTACCGCCGTTATGCTTTTTCTTAAAATTAGGATACTTAGCTCGTCCTGCAAAGAAATTGGTGAAGGCTGTCTGAAGATGGCGCAGCCCTTGTTGAAGAGGTACGCAGCTAACTTCATTCAAAAAATCAAGTTCTTCCTCTTTCTTCCAGTTCGTTAGCATAGAGGAAGTTTCGCCGTAGCCAACTCTTTCTTGGCGTTCGTACCAAGATTCGGTGCGGTAAGCCAAAGCCTTGTTGTACACTAACCGAGTACAACCCATTGTCCGTCGCAAGAGTTTTTCTTGCTCGGTGGTGGGGTAGATTCGGTAGCGATAGGCTTTTTCCATATCGTCACAGTCTAACACGTCTTTTGTGATCTAGTTGGCTGAGTGTTGTATATTTTTGTCAAGCCGTCCTATAAGGACGGGGTTTCCACCCAGTTTTTTTGATGAAACAGATGATTTCAGCACACAAACTACTGCGGCGGTATCAATTATCTAAAATTATGGTACTGGTGTTTTTGCTGGTATTAGTTGGGGCAGTAGCAATTCCCGGCTACGCGACGGGAAGGTGGCCTTGGACGAACCCGCCAACCCTTGCCAACCTCAAGCAATTAAGAAGTGTGCGCCAAAACGGGATAAAAATTCCTGGGTGGCAGGTTATAGCCGTTCAGAATAACGTCCAAATTGGCGCTCACAGATGGTTAGTTCAAGAAATTAAAAATGATCGAACAATTGCCCTTTTATTGCTGTTGCCTCAAAATTACGCCAAAAACCAGCCCCAAGTGGAATGGCTAGATATCGATGGATTTCACCGATGGCAAACCGATTCTCATCGCACTTTGAGGTTTACAGTTAAATTAGCACCAATACCCGGCCAGCCACAGCCTACTGTCGAGGCGAGGTTTTTCCGAAGCTGGACTCCCCAACAAACTTTTGCTGTCGTGCAGTGGTACGCTTGGCCTAACGGGGGTTCTCCAACAACCAGCCGCTGGTTTTGGGAAGACAGCATTGCTAGACTGTCGAACCGCCGCGCCTCTTGGGTTGCTGTCAGTATCATCCTTCCCATTCAACCGCAGGGCGACATTAAGATAGCTCAACCATTGCTGGAATCTCTCGGTGAAAGTGTCCAGGCTAAATTAATTACAGAAACTTTTCGGTTTCAGTAAGCAGGTAGGTGTAAATAAATCAGCCTAGGGCGTGGGCGACTTTTGCCAAAATCAACTGCTTCCTAGTCAATATTCTAGTTCAACCCGCCCCGAAAATATCTTATTGTTTTTTGTCGTCGCTATATTTAGATGAAACTTACAAATCAGGTCATTATTCAAAATATTACTTTTTTAAATCCTCTGAAAATGCGGCAAAAATCCACTATTAAAAATCGCCTCGCTTTTTCCTTGGCAGGTCTGTATTCAACTGCTTGGACTCTATCTTTTGCTGCTGTATTCTGGGGTTTTAATAGCAAAATTTTTTCGGAAACGGCTTTAGCTCAATCTGTTGTTCCTGGTTCCGAGCGACTCGTGGCGCCACCGCCACTGCGTTTACCGCCACCGCCGCCTGCCAATTTCAACCGGGATATTAACCCAGCTTTTCGGAATCGGCCCTACCGCCTGGGCCCGGGAGACCAGATTTCTGTTCAAGTTCAGCGATTCCCTGAGCTAGGTTTTACAGGTGCCATCAGCCCTGAAGGGGTAATTGTACTGCCACTAATCGGAACAGTAAATGTGCGCGGTCTTACTGTCGAAGAATCACAGCAGCGCCTCCGGGAGCGCTTTGGCCAATTTATCAAAAATCCTCAAGTCTCGGCTGCTTTGCTGGTTCAGCGCCCCGTAGTGGTGACGGTGACGGGGGAAGTGGCCAGACCGGGTTTTTATCCGCTGCAAACCCCCCAGCTTCCTGCGGCTTTGGCGGCGGCTGCTGGGACTAATCCTACGGCGGAACTGCGAGGGGTGCGGGTGCGGCGGACTCTGCCGTCCGGTGATGTCGCGGAGCAAGTTGTTGATATTTTGACACCGTTGCAAACTGGTATTGCTCCGCCGGATTTGCGTTTGGAAGATGGAGATGCGATCGTCGTACCGTATAAACAGGTTACGCCCGATCGCAAATCCGATCAAGATTTGGCATCCAGGTACAGCCTCGCTGCTGCTGCTGTCCCCGTCCAAATCACTGTCACCGGAGAAGTCACCAAACCGGGTTTTTACACGCTTCCGGCGGGTTCTGGTCGAATTTCGGCTGCTTTGGTGATTGCGGGGGGAGTCACGGGAAAAGCCGATTTGCGGGAGGTGCGAGTGCGGCGGACTACGGTGGACGGCTCCTCGGTGGAGGAACCAATCGACCTCTACACTCCCCTAGCAAATGGTAAAGATTTGTTCGATTTTCCTTTGGCATCAGGAGATGTGATTGTCATCCCGGAATTGGACGCTAGTACCAAAAACCTAGACTACGATAAAGCTCTGGTTTCGCGGTCTACTTTGATTAAGCCCAGGATCTACGTTCGAGTTTTGAGTTACGCTAGTGGTGGTTTGACCTCGTTTTACGTAGAAAATGGCAGCAGGTTTTTGGATGCTCTCAACAACTTGCCTGTTAATCTTGCTAACTTGCGGAAAATAGCCCTGATTCGGTTCGACGAAAAGCAAGGTAGAACAATCAACCGTTCGATAGATGCTAAAGCTGCTTTGGAGGGCAATGTTTCTCAGAACCCGATGCTCGAAGATAATGATGTGATTGTGATTGGTAGGAATTTGGTAGAGCGCATTGGTTATGTACTGAACACTTTTACTCGACCATTCCGCGATACTTTGGGATTTATTCTGTTCTTTGAGCAGTTGAGAAATGGGGTAACAGATTTGTTCGGCCCGTCACGTAATGAGAGGTAGTCATACTATTTTGGATTTTCGATTTTCGATTTGAGATGGGGAATGACTTATGCAATATGGGTTTAATCGCAAGCCGAAAGTTCTAAGGTTTTTGGGAATGGGTATCATTTGTCAGCAATCATTAGTTATCGTTAACAATTAGCAATCTAAAATCTAAAATCTAAAATCTAAAATCGTCATGACTTTATCCGTTGTTAAACGTTATTTAATTGCTTTCGACCAATACAAGTGGGTGGGACTGGCTACTCTCGCGGTGACTGTGGGCGTGTCGGGAGTAGTGGCCCTGCAGCCAAAGGCGGCGCCAGTTTATGTTGCAATAGGTACGCTAGCCTACGATAGACCGAGCGTGATTTTTGCATCGACTACTACTAAAATTCAACAGGAAGGACAAGAAATAACTAAAGATATGCTGCTGAATAAAATGGTGGTTGAACCAGCAGCCAAAAAACTCATCAAACCCCAAGGAAAATTAAACAAAGAAGAAGCGAAAAAAATACAAGCTTTGGCTGACAAGCTGGGAAAAGATGTGCAGATAAAGATGCCCAGTAAGAATAATGACCCCAGTGCTTTGATTCAAGTATTGTACAAAAATGCCGATCCTGAAAGAGCCAAAGCGGTAGTAGAGACGCTGATGCTCGAAATGGTGGCTCGCAGCGAAACTCTTAATACTTCTAGACTACATGATACGATCGCCCAAATTAACAAGCGTTTGCCAAAAGTAACTCAGGAACTCAGAGAGACGGAAGCAAAACTTGAAGCCTACGAAAAACGAGAAGGAACTTCAATTTTAGCTGCTCAGAGCGGTGCTTTGCCCCTAGCGATTACCAGCAGCCAACAGCAGCAGCGGCAACTCCGCGTGCAGTTGGGAGGAATTGAAGCTCAAATTAACAGTTTGCAGGAGCGCTTGGGATTGAATGTGGAGCAAGCTTACGTCGCTCAAGCACTCTCTGCCGATCCAATTATTGCCCAACTGCGAGTGCAATTGTTTTCGATCGAATCTCAGCTCAAAATTCTCCGCAGCGACTTGCAGGAGGAACACCCGAAAATTGTAGAATTGCTCAAACAAAAACTTGCTTTTGAGCAGCAGTTGCAGCAGCGGCAATCTGAGGTACTCGGCGGTAACGGGGTGGCTGCTCCGCTCAGAAGTGCCGCTCGAATTCGGGTAGACTCTTCTTTAGATCCGGCGAGACAGCAGTTAGCTCAAACTTTGATAGGTTTGCAAACGCAGCGGGATACGCTGCAACAGCAACTCCAAGGAATCGAGAAAACTGAACAAGAATTGCGTCGGGAACACGCCACAATCCCCAACAAGCAGTTAGAACAAGCGCGGTTAGCCCAACAAGTGGCGTTCAAAAAAGCTCTCTACGACAAGATGCAGTCGGCTTTGGTAGATGCTGAGGCGGCGGTAGCTGAGACAACGGGGAGTTTGAGAATCGCCCAATGGCCACAAACTGATGACGTTGAGTCAAACAAGAGAGGTTTGCCCGTGATGCTGGCGGTGGGCGGATTTGTGGGGTTGCTGCTGGGCGGGGGGTTGATATTTTTGTTGGGGATGCTCAACGGCAAGTTTTACAGTTGGGAAGAAGTGCGGGCGGCTTTGGTGGAAAAAGAGGTGCCGATACTGGGAGTTTTGCCTGAAGTGACGGTGTTTGATTCCTACGGCGATGAAATAATGCCGCTGGCCTTGGAGGTAAATTCTCCCTATTTGGAATTTTACGAGCGGTTGCGTACTAATTTGCGCCGGATCGGGAACAAACCGGTGAAGGTGGTGTTGCTGACTTCGGCGGCGCCTTTGGAGGGGAAAAGTTTTAGTGCTTACAATTTGGCAATTGCATCGGCTCGATCGGGTAAACGGACTTTGCTAATTGAAGCAGATTTGCGATCGCCTTCTAATGTTGAATCTTTGAAAATTGCTGCTGATCCTCTGGCGACGGTGGAACCTTTGCACTATTACGGCAATATTAGCGAGTGCGTTCTTTTGGTTCCAGAGGTAGAAAATCTATACGTTGTGCCGAGTCCCGGCTTTTTGCGACAAGCCTCCGCCGTACTAGAATCAAGCGAAATGCGGAGATTGTTTGAGGATGTTCGCAACCGCTTTGATTTTGTGGTTGTGGATTCTCCGGCTTTGAGCGAGTGCAACGACGCGCTGACCCTGGAACCGTACACGGACGGTATGATTTTGGTGGCGCGGCCTGGTTACACTTTGTCTAGTATGTTGTCTGAGGCTGCAGATCAGTTGCTGGAATCTGAGGATGAGGAGTCGCATAAATCCGGGCCGCGGCTGTTGGGAGCGATTATTAACGGTGCTGATATTCCGGTGAAGTTCCGCAATGATATTGATATTGATGAATGGGAGTTGCCTGTGAGTGCGATCGGCGATCGCGCGATCGAAGTGCGATCGAGGCAATTACCGCAGCAGTCAAAGCCTAAAAACAAGGCTATTAATAGTAAATTGAGCTAATTTATCTGGCTTGATTCTTGTAAAGCAATCCTCAACGAAATATGAATATATTGTAGGCGGCGACATAAGCAGCTTAAGCCGAAAGCACAGTCAACAGCCAGTCGATTTTAGATTTTAGATTTTAGATTTTAGAATCGACTCCACAGATGAATCTGGGAGGCTGAACTTTGGTCTAAAATTTTTCGCTTGTCAACAGTCAACAGTCAACAGTCAACAGTCAACAGTCAACAGTCAACAGTCACTACTTGAAAATGAGTCGATCGCACTATTGATTGGATTCCGGGCGTTTCTGGTGTTTGCTCTGGATAAACTGTTCCAAATCGGCGATCGCATCTTCAAAATCCGACAAATTAATTTTCGCAGGTCTAGTCTTCTTCGGCAAACTCGAAGACTGACTCGAAGACTTCGCCGGAGGCGGTGGAGATTTAGGTTGTGCAGCTTGAGTGCTGTTGGATTCTATAGAATCGAACAATTCATCCAGGGACTCAAAAAATGATTGAGCCGAAGCCCGGCGTAAATCTTTCTGGTAGTCGTCATCCGTCATAAGCCACTCCATAGGGTCTAAAATTTGCCAACAAAGTCTGTCCGCCCCGGCGCGTGCAGATATTAGACATCAAAACCGACTAAAACAAGCAGGAGGACAGAATTTAACCGGGCGGTGGGAATGCCTGCGGCCCAAGTTGCTGCCCCAATATAAAACCCGCAACGGGCATAGTCAGCCTTCAAACTGTATTTAACTGTACACCCGCCAACTGAGTGATTTGAGACTTTGTGTAGACCCAGCTCAAAATCATTGACCCTGAAAAAATCTCAGTTAGGACTCTTTCGTTGTCTAATTAACCCTAGTCTAGTCGAGAATAAGGAAACAGGACTTATGCAACTATTACCGCTGTTCAAGGGTTGCTATGGCAACGCGCCAGCTCGAAAGGACGGAGAGACGGTATTTTTTGCTTGAGTCCTAAGATTTCAAAGGCATTAGGAGATTTTAAGGTGACTCAGGGATTTGATTACGATTTAGCAATTATCGGCGCTGGCGTGGGCGGACACGGGGCGGCCATACACGCGGTTAGCTGCGGGCTGAAAGTGGCAATTATCGAAGCGGGGGACATGGGGGGGACTTGCGTCAACCGCGGCTGCATTCCCTCTAAGGCGCTGTTGGCGGCTTCTGGGCGAGTGCGAGATTTGCGGAATGCCCACCACCTGAAGACTTTGGGAATTCAGTTGGGTAGTGTGGATTTCGATCGCGGGGCGATCGCGAATCACGCTAACACTATTGTTAGCAAACTTCGCGGCGACTTGACCAACAGCCTCAAACGTTTGAATGTGGATGTCATCCAAGGTTGGGGCAAAATAGCCGGTTCTCAAAAAATTACCGTCGAAACCGATAAAGGCGAGAAAACGATTACGGCCAAGGATATTATTCTCGCCCCCGGTTCAATTCCTTTCGTCCCCCCTGGGATAGAAATTGACGGCAAAACTGTATTTACCAGCGACGATGCTGTCAGGTTGGAATCGCTACCGAAATGGATTGCAATTATTGGTAGCGGTTACATCGGTTTGGAGTTTTCCGATATTTACACCGCACTGGGCTGTGAAATCACGATGATTGAAGCTCTAGATCAGTTGATGCCGACTTTCGATCCAGATATTGCTAAGTTAGCAGAACGGGTGTTAATTGCACCCCGCGATATTGAAACAAAAGTGGGTGTTTTGGCGAAGAAGATTACTCCGGGTTCGCCGGTCATTATTGAATTAGCTGATTTCAAAACTAAGGAAGTTGTCGAAGTTTTGGAAGTTGATGCTTGTTTGGTAGCAACTGGTCGGGTTCCGGTGAGCAAGAATTTGGGGTTAGAAACTGTTGGCGTGGAAACGATGCGCGGTTATATCCCAGTTAACGATAAGATGCAGGTTTTGGCGGCGGGAGAACCGGTGCAAAATTTGTGGGCGATCGGCGATGTTAATGGCAAGATGATGTTAGCGCATTCTGCGTCTGCTCAGGGAATTGCTGCGGTGGAAAATATTTGTGGCCGTGCCCGCGAAGTTGACTATTTGAGTATCCCGGCGGCGGCGTTTACTCACCCGGAAATTAGCTATGTGGGGATGACTGAACCTGCGGCGAAGGAGTTAGGAAAAACTGAAGGGTTTGAGGTCGGTTCTGTCAAGAGTTATTTTAAGGGAAATTCTAAGGCTATTGCGGAGGGTGAAACCGACGGTATGGCTAAGGTTATTTACCGGAAAGATACTGGGGAGTTGTTGGGAGTTCACATTTTCGGTTTGCACGCTGCGGATTTAATTCAGGAGGCGGCAAATGCGATCGCCCAGCGCGATTCTGTGAACACTTTAGCATTCCGAGTTCACACTCACCCGACGCTTTCGGAAGTGCTGGATGAGGCGTTTAAACGGGCGGCTGGAGCGGGAAGCCATTAATCTGTAGGGGCGGTATTCCCATTAGTGTCAACTTAAGTCTAAACACTAGATAAAACTCGTTTGTAGTCGAGTCGATATCCCCCTAAATCCCTTAAGAATGGGGACTTTGAAATCCGTTTCACCCGTTTTTAAGAGGGGCTTTGAATGCTCTTGTCCCCCCCTTATTAAGGGGGGCTAGGGGGGCTCGAAAGCCTATGGGAGCAACAAAAGACTGGTACTATATTTGACGTGTTTGTTGACACCAATGTGCGATCGTATCCGCCCCTTTTTGAGAAGTGTGTTTAAATGGAACTGAATCAGCGAAAAGAACTATTTAGTAAAGCTTACGTGCGTGCTGTTGCAGCAGTGGCCGGCTGTTCGGTAGATCAACCCGAAAATGATTATGACAGCGTTGACCTTTGTATCAAGGCTGTCGATCGCGATCCAGTGCAGCCGCACCGCCTCGAATTGCAGTTAAAATGTACGTCAAGAGATGTACTCAATGCCCAATATGTGCGATATCCACTCAATGTCAAAAATTATAACGACTTAAGAGTGACAGCCTTTATTCCCCGCGTACTGATTGTGGTTTTAGTGCCGGAAAATATCGGGGAATGGATACAACAGTCAGAGTCGGAAATGTCGATCAAACATTGTGCCTATTGGGTATCGTTGCGGGGAATGCCGGAAACTCAAAATACCAGTCGCGTGACTGTTGAGTTGCCCCGCAGCAATCAGTTTACAGCAGAGGCTCTACAGTCCATTATGCAGCGCATTAGCCAAGGAGATATTCCATGAAAGTAACTGTACGGGATTTAGAAGTTTTTAAGAGTTTAGATGTGAATGTAATCATAGCATATTTACAAAAAAATGGCTGGCACGAACACAGCCGAATTTATAAAAATAAAGGAGCGATTTGGGTTAAGAAAAATGATGCAGGAGATGTGTTTGATATTGGCCTGCCTTTGACAAGGGAGTTTGCCGATTATCCAGCTCGCATGGGAGATGCTGTCAAGACGCTGGAAGCGGCAGAAAATCGTTCTCAGTTAGAGATTTTAAGCGATTTAATTACTTCGTTAGAAAATACGGAAGTTCAAGGATTTGTTGTGAAAGTCGATCGGCAAGAAGGGGAGGAAATTGCTAAAGTTGCAATGATGGGATTTGTGGTGAACAAGCTGCAGAAAATCCATGTGGAACTCAAAGAGACTGATGGTAAATTAGCACTGAAAGCTTATCAGGAGAGAATTCCTGTCACTTGCGCGGGCGATTTGGTCAAAGTAGGTGAATCTTTTGTGATGCAGAATCTGCACGGTTTTGCTTTGATGGTGGAGGAAGCTAAAGAAGATGAAAGTACGCGCGGCGTAGCTATCCCGTAGGGAATCGCCCGTATTTAGGGCGGCGGTAAAGTGCCGATCGCATTTTGGGCTAATTCGAGAAATTGCTCACCACAGTTAATTTGCTCCGCAGCTTGCTCGACAGTGACAGTATCAAGTCCCCCGTAATCCCCACTATTTCGCAAGTCTTGAGCATCGATTAAAAATCTGTGAAACTCAGCAGGAACTCTTCCTGTACGGGCAAATTCTCGGCCGAAAGCTCCAATTACTGCGGCATGACTGGAAAATGACATTCCTTCGCCATCTAAAAATGCCTCAGCAATATAAAACATGGCATAATAAGCGCGGGATGCTGCATAGTCTGGGAAACCATTATTTAGTAATAGCCTTGCCGCCGATAGACTTTGACGAGCTTTCAGGAGCAAGTCTAATTGTTCTGGTTTCACAAAGCTATTCCCTCTTTACGAATGTTCCTCAATAAAGGCCCGTTGTAATGTATAAATCGCTGTTCGTCCATAAACAGACAGCTAATGACTTCATCATTTTGGAGCGACAAATCGGCTCGAATGTGGCTGGTTCTTTTAATTTCTTCGCCTGGGTTTACTTGCCCTTTGAGGACGACTAAAATATCAATGTCAGAGTCTGGGCCTGCATCGCCTCTGGCTTGGGAACCGTAGAGTACCATTTGGGTGAGGCGATCGCCGTAGAGTTGCTCGAAGTGCGATCGTAACTGAGTTAGTATGTTCTTAAGTTTATCGTTAATGCTCATATTTGTTATAAATGATTGGAGGGCGATCGGGATTCTTTCGTTATACCAAATATCCAACTCCGATTTTCTCCTACTCACTATAGTTTGTCTTATGAATAGTTGTCAAAGCGGTAAATTTTCCTATGGTGTTGGATAAACGTAATTAGTGATACTCAAAAAAAGAGCGATCGCACTTCAATAATAGAAGGGCGATCGCTCTTTCAGCAGCTAAGTCAATTTTCAGAAATACCACAGCAACATAGCCTGTGCCTAGCATTTTCCAGTCAGGGATTTAAAAGACTATTGGGGTTTAGCTGCTTGAACTATAGCCTTGACGATATTAATAGCTTCCTTGATAGGTATTTGACCGCTTTCGACAGACCTCATTAAATCCTGAGCATCTTGAGGGCTAATTAGATTAAGCTCAATTGGTTCTTTCAAGGAAACGATAAATTTTGTCTTGTCACTGTCTTCAAGCTTAGATTCTGTTTCTTTTGCTTCAACCTCGCTTAGCTGTTTTTTTAACTGTTGGATCAATTCTTTTTTTTTCGCTTCATTATAGCCGCCACCTTTGATTAGCCTCGATACTCCATAGCAAGCAGCTCCACCTGCTAAAGCCGCTCCGGCAACCAGTCCCAAAGGAGCAGCTACCACCATCCCGATCCCAGTTATTGCTGTGATTATTGGTATAGATGTAGTTATTCCCGCAGCAGAAACAGCCACGCCAGCACCAACCGCACCTAATGCTGTAATCCCAACATCACCTAAAATTCCGAGTTTATCATCGGGATTTTTTTCCAATTCCTCGATCGCTTTAAGGATTTGCTCCTTAGTTAGGGTTTTATTTCCTGACATATTAAGCCTTGTGATTTTTTTAAAATTTCTTATTTAAGCAGTGATAACGTTGCGAAAAACTGCATTGAAAACATCAATCAGTAGTTGAAAAAACAATTGGGCGATTTGAATAAAGTCTTGTGTTACTCCAACTATGCCATCTACTTGACGGTAGCCTTGATCTAGTCTATGTCCAGCGATCGCACCAACAGTTATACCTAGCACTGCTGCCAATGGCGCTAACACTGGGCCTATAATTGGTACTGAACTTGCCAATAGCCCCACAGCAGCTCCTAGAGCAATGCCCGTAGCTAAATTAGGATGTGCCTTGACAAACTCGATAATTTTGATCAGAACAATTTTCCCTACAGCCAAAACTTTGTTACCAGCTTTTTTAGTGTAGCTAGCCAACTCGTGCAATCTGATGGTGACTTCGTGGGGCAAGCCACAATCATTTAACCAGACATACAACTCGCTACTACTCATTGAATCGGCATCTACTTGCCAGATAGCCATTTTTAAGTTTGCTTGGGGGAGGGATAATGCTTGTGCAGTCATTTTTTTCCTATGGGAAAGCTATAATAGTGCCTCTTTAATATGATTGTGACTATAAAATCTCAGTCTTGTCCAGTCGGAAAAAGTCGGATAAAGTAAGCACTTTTATATCATTTGCCATTTAGCCACGCCAGAATAAGCTGGACAAACTCAATCGGGTCGGAAAAAGTCGGATCGAGTAGGATATAATAGGCAAAACCCCAGCATTAACCCGACCTATGGACGTTCAAGAAGTCTTAAAACTTGCCGACGACCTAGTTTTTATCAATACGGGAAAACACTTAGACAATCTGCAAGAGGTGATACTGCGGGGAACTTTACAAGGTCAGAAATACTCAAAAATAGCAGATGAATCTCACTGTAGTGAAGGTCACATTAAAGATATTGCCTCTGCATTATGGAAGCTACTATCAGAAGTATTAGGCGAAGAAGTCAATAAAGCAAATTTTAGAGTCAGATTGGAGCAAGTAAAATTTTCACATCTCTGGAACTTCAATAATAAAGATTGTGTACACATTGGTAACGTCAACGTCTGTGAAAATAGTTTGCAGTCCCCAAAAGTCCCCAATTCACCAACCGATGAAGAACCTCTAAACAAAGGCAACACTGAACCAAAATTGCGTCAATTCTTAGCTGAAATGCCTAAGTCTGGAATTTTCTACGATCGCACATCCGAACTCGCCACCCTCAAACAGTGGATTCTCCACGAAAACACCCGCCTACTCGCCATACTAGGCATAGTCGGCATTGGCAAAACCGCACTCGCCGCACAACTTGTCCAACAAATCAAACATGAATTTGATTTCGTCATCTGGCGAAGTCTCGCCACATCTCCACCCCTGTCAATACTTCAAACAAATATAATTCAATTCTTCAGTAGGGGCGGTGCCCCCGTGCCCGCCCCAAATGCCGACGGCGTGCCCGCCCACTCCCCAGAGGAAAGGGCAACCACGGGGGGATTGCCCCTACTGGACTACTTGCAAAAATACCGCTGTCTGCTGATACTCGATGACGTACAAATGGTAAATAGCAGCGGACAACTCGCTGGCAATTACAAACCTGGATATGAAGATTACGGCACACTCTTCAGACAGGTAGGAGAATTATCTCACAACAGTTGCTTAATCCTGATAGGTTCGGAAAAGCCTAGAGAAATCGCCGCATTAGAAGCCAAAAATCAGCCGATTCGCTCATTACAACTCAATGGTTTAGGTACGGCAGCGGGGGAAATCCTTAGAGAAAAAGGTTTAGCTGAACATGAAAAATGGTCAGAACTAATTGAACAATACAGAGGCAATCCCTTGTGGTTAAAAATAGTTGCTACAATGATTCAAGATTTATTTGACGGCAGCCTATCGGAATTTTTGTCTGACGATCCACTATTTTTAGGTGATTTAGAATCTTTACTGCATCAGCCATTTAATCGCTTATCCGAGTCAGAAAAACAGGTAATGTCATGGCTAGCGAGTGAAACAGCGCCAGTTTCCCTCTCAAAAGTGCCAGAGAATCTGCAATTATCTCGATCGCAATTTTTGAAAGTGATGCAATCCTTGGGGCGGCGTTCATTAGTTGAAAAAATCCCGGAGGGCGATCGCACATTTTTTACCCTTGCACCGGTACTAAAAGAGTATGTCAAAACTAACTATTTTAACCCCAACTGTGACTCATAAAAAATTATATTATCGTCAAGTTAATTATCTTGAACTTAGAAATGTGCGATCGAGCTTTTGGTAAAATTTAGAAATGTGCGATCGACCTTTGTTTATTGAATTGGCTTTTCAGTCCTCTTTTAGAGGACTTTTGCTATGAGACGGGGGTTTTTAACCCCCGGCGGACTTGCGGGTTAGCGAAGGGATTTTGGCTGCCCAAAAGTGCCATTCCTACGGGATAGCTACGCACGCGCGTACTTTTTCCACATCATTCTCTAATATGGAATCCAATCTAACTTATCGAGCCATTCTTCAGCTTCAGTAGTTTCCCAAATAAAATGAATTGTTTCTGCCCATCTGCCGATACTTCCACTTGGACGCACCCAAACTAATCCCCAACTTTGTCCCCCTGCGGCCCAATGTTCCTCCAAATGTCCGGGAATACTTTTGCGATTATCCGTCACTAATAGTCGTTTCGATGATTCCAAATAAATGAGAATCTCTGGATCTAAGGTGCCTAATGGCGGTGCATTTGAATCACCCACCCGCAAAATATCTATCTCCGGATCGAGGTTTAAAACAGCACTTTTGAGCTTAGGAGGCAAATTTTCATCGAGTAAAAAACGAATTTTCACTTCAGGTTAAGTAACTCCTGTTCTCGCTGTGCTTTGATTGCTCTCAAACGCAATGCTAGAGGAGATGGATTAGCCAACCATTCCTGATAGCGTTCTTCCCGCCACTTCGCCAGCCGCAACATATAAGCATCCATCTGCCTCCGATTTTGCAGATAATAAGTTAGCGTCGCGTAAATTTTCTCTAAATTCAAACTTGGTAATTCTTCCAGAATTTGGTCTGGGGAATATCCATCCAAGTAATATTTAATCACGTCGTCGATGCCGATCCGATGTCCTTTGATGCGGATGTCATCAGGGTCGAGAAACTCAAAATAGTCTTCTAGTTGCATCGGTTTATCTCCGAATACTTAGTTAATCGCATTTTATCATAAATTGAAAAGGGCGATCGACCTTATATAATAGAAACTTGTGGCGATCGCCCTTTATCCCCAGATCATGCTTCAAATCCGCCACCGTCCCCCCAGCACATCCGTCTCCGTACTCTACTTAGGCTGACTGCATAGCCGCAGATTCAACAACATTTCCTTCATCTTTGCCACTCAAACCCGTTCCAAATTCAGTATATTGCCGCACATTAGGATGGCGAAAACCGAGTACAATATCTTCTTTAGGAATACCTGCTGCCAGTAAATCAGTCGCCACTCCTTCTTCGGTATCATCATATTGAATCCAGATTTGACCGTCGATTAAATTGATGTGAATTGGTGTAGCGTGAAGGTAATTGTCATCATTCCAACCAATATCCAAAACTAAGTATCCTCCTCGATCGTCATCAAATAGCAGTTGAGAATGATAGCCGTCAGGTATAGTATTGCGGAAATTAGCGTGTTCCTGAAGTATGGTTTTGATAATTTCTTGGTATTTCAATCGGGTATCCATTGAACTATCGCCTCACTTTTATGGTAAGGTGCGTCGCCACCCGTCAATCTGCAAGTTTCATCGAATATCTCATAGCGACGCACCCTACAAATTAGCACCACATTATATAATACGTTGAAACTTGTTACGATCGCCCTTTATCCCCCTATCATGCTTCAAATCCGTCGCCGTCCCCCCAGCACATCCGTCTCCGTCCTCTACCTCAGCTACCAAATCGCCGTACCCGACGCCGAACCCCAGCACATCCTCGAAGAAATCGTCTGGCAAAAAGAAGCTGAAGTCGCCCAAAAACGCGATCGCACTCCCTTATCCGATCTTCACAAAAAACTCCCCTTTGCACCGCCAACCCGCGACTTTCTTGCCGCCCTCAAAAACGGCAAAACCAAACCCGCTATCATCGCCGAAGTTAAAAAAGCTTCCCCCAGCAAAGGCGTAATTCGCGAAGATTTCGACCCGGTGGCGATCGCCCTAGCTTACCAACAAAACGGCGCTAGCTGCATCTCCGTACTCACCGATGAAAAGTTCTTTCAAGGCAGCTTCGACAACCTCGCTAAAATCCGTGCCGCCGTCGATTTACCCTTACTTTGCAAAGAGTTTATTATTTATCCCTACCAAATCTATCTCGCCCGGATTCACGGCGCCGATGCTGTATTGTTAATCGCAGCCATTCTGTCAGATAAAGACTTACAATACTTTGTGAAAATTGTCAAGACTTTGGGCATGACAGCTTTGATAGAAGTTCACACTCTCGAAGAACTCGATCGAGTATTAACCCTAGAAGGCGTCAACCTGATCGGTATCAACAACCGCAACCTAGCAGACTTTTCCGTCAGCCTAGAAACTACCGCTCAACTATTAGCCTCCCGACAAACCGAAATCCAAGCAAAAGGCATCCTCATCGTCAGCGAGTCAGGAATCCACACTCGCGACGACCTAACTCAAGTTGCCAGCGCCGGCGCCGAAGCCGTTCTCATCGGCGAATCTCTAGTCAAACAGCCAGATCCGGGTGCTGCTTTAGCCTCGCTTGCCGATCGCCCTCCCAGCCTGTGAAAGGCGAGACCGCTTGACAAACCACCCTTAATTCTGATAAAAAATGATTAAGTAGGTAAATAATGAGAATTTCTAGCCTGCATCGACTCAAGCGCTACTGTAAAAAAAAATAGCACTCAAAGCTATATTGCATAGAAATATTTTGCCAGAAAGCAATTAAATCTATTCTGTAAGCCTGTCGATCGCAAGATTTAGCGTGTCCAACGCACCCAGCCCCGAATATTCGATCGGCAAAGCAGGGGTTATTGTACGGTTAGAAAACAAATAAAAAATCGGGCATCTAATGTTCACCTGAGATGCCTCATGCAATTGCAATGGGGTGTCGGTTCGCTGAGGTATATTAGCTTTCATGGAGCCAATCCCCCTTCCTTCGTACATTCATTATGAATTGCTACTTCAATTGTTAGAACGCAAAACGATGTTTGCTGTCAGTCCACAATCGCCGCAGCAGCAACAAGTGCACCAACTTATTATTACGCTGCGTAAAGCCCTTGCCATTCAAAAGCAATTAGAACAAAGCTGCGAGCGATCGAACTTAGCGGTAGAACACCGCTGGGCTCTAAATGAAATTAACCAGAAGGGAGTTAAAAGTTAAAAAAGTTAGAGTAGCGACGTGACGGATCGTATTTGATTTATTCTATATAACTCCCACAGAAAAACTTAGGACAATATCATGGACAACAAATTAATGCTGATGATTCCCGGCCCGACGCCGGTACCTGAAGCGGCCTTGTTAGCGATGGCAAAACACCCGATGGGCCACCGCAGCAAGGAATTTGACGCGATTTTTGCAGAATGTACCGAAAACTTGAAATGGCTGCACCAAACAAAAAGTGACGTGCTGAGTTTAACGGTTTCTGGTACCGGCGCGATGGAAGCTGGGATAATTAATTTCCTGAGTGCGGGCGATCGAGTTTTAGTCGGCACTAACGGCAAATTTGGCGAACGCTGGGCCGAAGTCGCCGAAGCTTACGGTTTAAATGCCGAAATTATTAAAGCCGAGTGGGGCCAACCTTTAGACCCCGAACACTTCCGCGAAAAACTCGAAGCAGATACAGAGAAGCAAATCAAAGCTGTCATCATCACCCACTCGGAAACCTCCACCGGCGTCCTCAACGACCTCGAAACCATCAACCGCCACGTTAAAGCCCACGGTGAAGCTTTAATTATGGTCGATGCTGTCACTAGCTTAGGCGCTGTCAATATTCCGATGGACGCTTGGGGCATCGATGTCATTGCTTCGGGTTCTCAGAAAGCTTACATGATTCCTCCCGGTTTGGGTTTTGTGGCCGTCAGTCCGAAAGCTTGGGAAGCTTACAAAACTGCGAAACTGCCCCGCTATTATTTGGATTTGGGTAAATATAGCAAAGACGCTGCCAAAAACACCACTCCTTTTACTCCCCCTGTCAATATGTTTTTTGCCCTGCAAGCATCACTGCAGATGATGAAAACAGAAGGGTTGGAAAATGTTTTCGCGCGACACAAACGGTTAATGACAACTACTCGCGCTGCTGTAAAAGCTTTAGGTTTGCCGTTGTTTGCTGCTGACGATGCCGCCAGCCCTGCGATTACTTCGGTTATGCCACCAGCATCCGTAGATGCTCAAAAAGTGCGGACTTTGATGAGAAAGAGATTTGACATTGCTCTCGCCGACGGACAAGACCATTTGAAAGGTAAAATCTTCCGAATCGGTCATTTGGGCTTTGTGTGCGATCGCGATATTCTAGCAGCAATTTCCTCTTTAGAAGTCGTGTTGCGAGAATTGGGTCATGAAGGCTACACTCCTGGTGCCGGCGTTGCCGCTGCTGCCAAATTCTTGGCTGAATCCTAATCTCAGTTGTTAAAGGATTTTGGATTTTGGATTATTTATATCTAAAATCTAAAATCCTTTTAATATGCTTCGGATAACCAATCAAAGATTTTATCCAACTGTTCGAGAGTGACTAAACCGTATTGCCACAGAACCATCGGCAAGGAATTCGGGTCTTTATCAGGCTGCCGCTGTTTGTTATCGCCGACACGTTCGGCGACAGCAATTGACGCGGGCGAAATTGCCAAATCTTCTTGTAAAAATCGAATTAATCTAGTGTATTTAGCGGGTGCCATGTGATTTCACCTCTAAGTATAGGACACCATTTTCTGATGTGAACCTGATGTTTTTGATGAGTAATAAGCCAGTTTTAAATTTGTCTTGTTACCGTCGATAGCTGTTAAAACAGTATTAGCGGTTAAACTGCCAAACATAATGCTGAGTGCGACTGTAAAGCGAACCTTTCCCAAAAAGTGAAAGGTTTTGCAATTTTGCTGATGTCGGCCCGATCGACTTGCGATCGCGATCGAACTTAAACTGAATACCTCGGCATCTTTGCAGCGCGAATCAGAATTTATTCTGCTACCTAAAACTACTAAACCAGGTTCAGAGTTTAACTTCATCTGCCGAAATGCAGAATCCGCAAATCTACTTCGGCAAAATTAGTTAGATATTTCGATCAAACCCAAAACTGCTACCAGAAGTTAAGTTTGCCAATTACCGCCAATTAACTTGGCTCGTAGCATATTACTTTAGATAGGGTTAGTAGATTTAGCTCGATCGTCAGAACTTCCAGAGAATTTCTTTTCGTGTTGCTACACCTTGAGGCTGAGTATCGTCTCTCAGGATTGGTAACGAGTCGCTGACTCGTCTCATACCTGCGACCAACAATCTACAGCTTCCGGAAACAAGCTCAAGTCCTGACTGACTGAGATCGACATCCTAGCAAATCTTTCGGTGTTTGTACTGAATGTTACATTAATATTCTAATAGATTTTATCAATTTTTGTAAAGTTTCTAAATTTTCTTGGGAATTCCGAAGGCAAGGGGCTCTCTGGGGGATGGAAACCCGGGGATTATGTCTGTGTGCAGATTTTACTGAAACAGTCCGAAGTTTTAGTCGAAAAACTCGATTTCAATACGATCGCCCTTTTTGACACCGAGTTCAGCAGCTCGCCCGCCCCGGAGTTCAATAACTCGATCGACAGCAGTATCGGGCCCGTAGGTAGGACAAGGATCTGCAGTACAAGGAGGTGCAGAAACTTCGATCGCCTCAACCACCCCATCCCGCAGAAAAATCATATCCAGAGAAATCTTGCAATTTTTCATCCAAAAATTGACCCGCCGCGCCGGTTTAAACTCAAACAGCATTCCTCTGTCATCCGGCAAAGAAGTTCTGTACATTAAACCCATAGCCTGCTGTTCCGGTGTTTTCGCCACTTCGAGTTCGATTGGGCGATCGCCTATCCGAGCTCTAGCAGAAACAGGCAGCACTTGACCCGATGTTTTCGCCGTCGGAGACTGATTCGCCAAAATACCAGTAGCACCAGCATTCGCCACAGGTAAAGTCGGCGAACATCCCAGCAAAAATATACTTACTCCAATACCGAGCAAAGTAGCTAAATAATTCATAATGATTTTAGATTTTAGATTTTAGATTGGGCATGGGGCATAGGGCATGGGGCATGGGGCATAGGGCATGGGGCATGGGCATTGTTGACTAATGACCACTGACAACTGACTAATGACTAATGACTAATGACTAATGACTAATGACTGATGACTAATGACTAATGACTTCTTCAAGCTTCCCGCATCACATAGCCAACACCGCGCACCGTCTGAATCAAGCGCTTTTCCCCCTCATCTTCAATCTTGAGTCGCAGATAGCGGATGTAAACCTCAATTACATTCGACTCGCCCAAAAAGTCGTAACCCCAAACATTTTCGAGAATTTGTTCCCGAGTCAAAACCTCGCGGGGATGTTCCATCAAATACTTTAGCAGCTCATATTCCTTCATCGTCAGGTCGATCGCCCGTCCGTTCCGCAGGGCCCGCCTAGAGGCCAAATCCAAAACTAAATCGCCAAACCTCAATTGTTCGTTGCTGCTGTTATCCGGCTGCAAATACAAGCGCACCAACTGCAAAAACTCCTCAGTGCGGTAAGGTTTAAGAAAATAATCATCCGCCCCAGCTTCCAGACAAGCTACGCGATCATCAACTGTATCACGACCGACCAATAGCAGCACCGGCGCCCGATTGCCAATACTTCTGAGGTGAGAACACAGTGACAGCCCCGACTCAGCGCCAAGTATCCGGTCAATTACAATCAAAGCAGGCTGCAATTCACGGGCTAAATTTTGGCCGGTGGCGGTGTTAGAAGCTACTACCGGTTCATAGCCGGAGGATTTTAAGTCTAGACTCAAGTGTCCGGCGAGAACTTCGTCTGTTTCAACTAGCAGGACACAGGGATTGCGATCGAGAGTAATTGCAGCCATTGAATTGACCGATGAAGACCATAACTGTTCTAGCACGTCTTCAGGAAGAGAGGGAGAGTGGGAGAGAGGGAGAGGGGGAGAGGGGGAGAATGGGAGAGTGGGAGAATTACCAATTACCAATTACCAATTACCAATTAAACTATTTGGCATTTAACTTGAAGTTCGATCGCCCCAGGCTATCCTGCCTGCCTCACAATAGTTTAAGTAAACAGTAGTTTACCAATTAAATGCGCTACAGCTTACCAATTACCAAATTGAATAATTTATGACCATCATCGTATTCGGCAGTATCAACATCGACCTAGCAGCAAAAACTCCCCGGTTGCCGCAACCAGGGGAAACTATCATCGGTAGCAATTTTTTCACAGCAGGCGGCGGCAAAGGAGCAAATCAAGCCGTCGCCGCCGCCCGTCTCGGCACTTCCACCCACATCATCGGTCGCGTCGGCAACGATAAATTTGCTGAAGAATTATTGACAAGTTTACAATCTTATGGTGTAAATACAGACAATGTATTAATAGACCAAAACACTCATTCAGGTGTGGCAATTATCGCCGTAGACGAGACAGGTCAAAATAATATTATTGTGATTCCGGGCGCGAATAACAATGTCGGTGAAGGAGATATAGAACGTCTCCAAAAACTGTTAACAGCAGCTACATCTTTGCTGTTACAGTTAGAAATTCCCCTGGAAATTGTCCAAAAAGCTGCGAAAGCTGCTCATCAAGCGGGGGTGCGAGTTATTCTCGATCCAGCACCGGCTATGGCAGATTTGCCGATCGAACTTTATCCGCTAATTGACATTATCACGCCGAATGAAGTGGAAGCGGGCCAGTTAGTAGGTTTTCGGGTGAATGACACGGAAACAGCGATTGTAGCTGCCAAACAGTTGCAGGAGCGCGGTGTCAAGAATGTTATTGTCAAATTGGGCGATCGCGGGGCTGTTGCTGTTACTGCGGATGAAACCTTTTTTGTACCGGCTTTTGCTGTGGAGGCGATCGACACTGTGGCCGCTGGCGATGCTTTTAACGGCGGCTTTGCCTCGGCCTTAGATGCCGATCTGTCCTTGTCAGAGGCGGTGCGGTGGGGCGCAGCAGCGGGCGCTCTGTGCACAACTAAAGTGGGTGCTCAAGGTGCTATGCCCGATCGCGCAACTTTTGATAAATTTTTGCAGAATTTAATTTGAATTTGTAAGGTGCGCCGCAGAGCACCCTACTTTAACTATGTTTATTTAATCGTCGTCTTTGAACTCTTTGGCTAAGCGATCGAGTCGAGCGTTATTTTCTTTCGCAAACATGACCAGCAAGCTAACAATATTTGTTGTTAAGCCGCTAGTGGCGGTAATTGTTCCTTCTGGAACTTTGCCAAAAAACAACAATCCGATGCCTAAAATATTGACAAAAGTGCTGACAATGATGAATCCAAGAGTTGCGTGAGAACTCAAACGCGCTTGACGCCAACTGTCTTGAATAATCTTGCGATCGAGCTTGGCAGAATCATCGGAGGATGGTGCTTGCTTGGGATGTAATTTATTGTCCGACATTTGTGTAAATTCAACTCTACTCTTCTATTGAAGAACATGGGAGGTTGAATTCGGAGTCGAGAAAAAAGTCGATCGGGTTGACTTGTTCGTTGACTTTTAGTTGAGATTAAATCTATAATTCGACTTAGTAATTTTCTCTGGAGGCATCATGGGTCGATCGCTCAAAGTTTCTCCAGGGTGTATCGAACAAGTCAAATCGGCCTTAGGACGCAACGGCTTTCCGAGTCAGAAGGCTTTGGCTGAAGAATTGGACATTGGGCTATCCACAGTCAAGAAATTTCTGACGGGACAACCTGTTGATTACTCATATTTTCTGGAAATTAGCGAGAGATTGGGGTATGAGTGGAGAAATATCGTACATATAGACGAAACTATCCCTAAGCCTATCTTCGAGGAAACCTCTGCTTTCATCACTGGTACTCCCATCACCCATCCGCGCTACTTTTTCGGGCAGCAGAAGGAACTAAAACGCCTATTCGACTTACTGAAACGCCGTCCCCTGCAAAATGCTGCGATTATCGGCAAAAGGCGCACTGGCAAGACTTCTTTGCTGCA
Source organism: Microcoleus sp. D2_18a_D3 (assembly GCF_036702455.1). NCBI lineage: Bacteria > Bacillati > Cyanobacteriota > Cyanophyceae > Oscillatoriales > Microcoleaceae > Microcoleus > Microcoleus sp. D2_18a_D3. Next base: position 90,169 of record NZ_JAUBTK010000011.1, on the reverse strand, counting down.
CTACTTGAAAAATATTACCACCACCCCAACAGAAGAGTTGCGCCCCGGTCAAAAATCTGACTGGTTGCCCCATCCAGAAAACTATCGCTGGATTTTCGTAGATTTTCAAGATTCGCGACGGCAAAATCGGGAAGGGCTGCTGCGCTACATTTTAGAATGCCTAAAAATGTCAGTACCTAACCCTTGCGACTTAGATAGATTTATGGATGCGGTTAGCAGTAATTTACGTCAGCCTACAGTCATCCTATTAGATGAAATTGGTGTAGGTTTACAGCGCTGTCCCGAATTAGATGATGGGTTTTGGGAGAGTTTGCGCTCTTTGGCGACTAACCAAACCAATGGGAATTTAGGCTTTGTCTTGGCAACTCCAGAATCGCCGATCGAATTAGCGCGCAGTACGGGACATAGTTCGCCTTTTTTCAATATCTTTGGATATACCACAACTCTGGCTGCTTTGACTGAAGCTGAAGCACGGGAGTTGATAGCCAGTTCGCCCATTCCTTTTCCGGCTGAGGATGTCGAGTGGATTTTGAATCAAAGTAAATGCTGGCCTCTGCTGCTGCAAATCCTTTGTCGAGAACGATTATTTAGTCTGGAAGATGGGGAAATGGGGGATAAGTGGCGTGAAGAAGGGTTAGAGCAACTAAAACCCTTTGCTGATTTACAATCTATATAAAATGAAACTAACATTTTTAGAGCGAGACTATGACAACTAATTTACCGATAAGGTTGGAGCGTTTACCTAAAACTTTGCCAAGAGAAGGAGCTGTTAGGGTAGAGTTAGCACAAGGAGTGCTGGTATTTCGCGCTTCTAGGTTTTTCCTGGAGCGAATTGGAATATTAACGGCTAAAAGAAATGTAGCTGAACTCACTTCCGAAGACTTACAAGAATTGCAGGATTATGAAGAATTAAATAATTATCTTAGTTGGGTTAATCAGACAATTATCCATACTTTGCATTATCCCTTGCAAGGGACGGTTGATCGCTACGATGACCCCTTTGAACCTGCTTTACCTCTGGAAGAATGGGAAGCACTGCAATGATAATACTGGATACCCATATCTGGATTTGGTGGGCGGACAACAATCCGCGACTAACCCAGCAGCATCGAGAGTGGATATAACAATACCAATCTCAAGGTTTAGGAGTGAGTATGATTTCTTGTTGGGAAGTTGCTAAGTTGGTAGAGAATAACAGACTCGCTCTGTCACTCGCAGTTGATGAGTGGTTGACTGCGGCCTTGGCTTATCCAGGAGTGCAGCTACTGAACCTGACAATTCCTATCATTGTTGAGTCAACTAAGTTAACAGGTTTTCACAGGGGCCCGGCTGACCAACTAATTGTAGCAACTGCAAGAATTTATGGAGGTCAGCTATTAACGGCTGACTCAAAAATTTTGGCTTATCCAGATGTTCAAACTATGAAATGATAGAAAACAAATAACTCTGATACTCTACTGAGAAAACTGATAAAAATTCCCAATCTAAATGACATCGCCAAATGTGCCGCGCAACGCCTACACCAATGCACCAGAAAAGCATCCCAACCTAATTATGGGTAGCCTGCAACTGCTGTTGTGGTTTTTCTTTCATCCGTCGGCTTGGCAAAATCATCTCAAGCGTATTGACCCTGCTTTAGACCGCAAATCTAACAGCAAAAGAGGTTTAAGATGGCAAAACCCAGCTTTGTGGAAGCTACTAATACAAGCATTTCTGGTTTTGCCTGTCCTAACTAATTCAATTTTTTTGGCCTTAGTGCTTTGGCTACGAGGTGTGCCAGTAGAAAAGATTGTGTGGGGCGTGGCGTGGGGCGTGGCGTGGGGCGTGGCGTGGGGCGTGGTGTCGGGCGTGGGGTTGGGCGTGACGTGGGGCGTGGCGTTCGGCGTGGCGTCGTTGAGCCTGGTGTTGAGCCTGGTGTTGGGCGTGGCGTGGGGCGTGGCGTGGGGTGTGCCGTCGGGCGTGGCGTTGGGCGTGGCGTTGGGCGTCGGAATAACTATCAACTTATGGCTGCCAGTGGTACTGTATCCTTTCCTCACGGGATGGAATATTCTGCTTTACCAACTAGACAAAGGACACAAAACCAATAAACTTAGTTTCTTACGTTGGCATTCCGCTTTTTGGGATGAGCGGCAGTGGCTTCCGCTACAAGGCTTAGACCAGCACGTTCTTTTAGTAATGAGGCGGAATCCAGAAGAGGGCAAAGCTGCACTCAACTATTTAAACACAAGCCGTCAGCGTTGGGCTGCACAAGCTGTACAAATTGAACTTGATGCACGGGAATTAGAACGTTGTACGGATGTAGCTGCTATCGGTAACACTTACGGCAATCTAGCCCTTGGAGAACTGGATAGTCCAGTTAGTTCCCTCCTAAGTAGCTTTAATAGCATCAGCGAGGATGTAGCAGCAGCCCTCAACCAAAACAGTGCTTACAACCAGCGTTTAGCCCTCAGTGCTGTAGCAGAAAGATTAAATGATTTAATTCGAGAATTGACCCGCCGTGGTGACAAATATGCAGTACATTTTCGCCCTATTGCATATAGTTGGTATGAAATTGTCACCGACTATGTGCGGGAACTAGCAGAAGTTGTCGAACTGCGACAAGAAATCGACAACCCTTATATAATCGGCGTACCCCTGACAAAACAACAGGAAATCTTTGTCAAACCCGTTGACTTAAGTGGAACTTACATCAGTACGCGCATCGAGCAATTACTGCTAGACCGCCGCCGCCCTCCTTTGTTACTCTACGGTCAGCGGCGCATGGGCAAAACATCCCTCCTCAACAACCTGGGACGCTTGCTACCCAGCACTATCATTCCCATGTTCGTAGACTTACAAGGGCCGGTTTCATCAGCGAGTGATTATGCTGGTTTTCTCTACAATATCGCCCGCAGTATGGCAAACTCAGCCCAGCGCCAAAGTGCGTTTACTCTCCCATCTCTTAAGCGCGAAACACTGCAAGATGATCCTTTCACCCGCTTTGATGAATGGCTGGACGAAGTAGAACAAGCGCTACAACAAAATATTGCCCTGCTTGCCTTGGATGAATTCGAGGCGCTAGATAATGCCATCACAAAAGGACGCTTTGATGAGGAGGATGTTCTGGGAATGTTGCGTCACCTGATTCAACATCGTCCCCGCTTCAAAGTGCTGCTAGCTGGTTCCCATACAATAGAAGAATTTCAGCGTTGGGCTAGCTATTTAATCAATGTCCAAGTCGTTCATATCAGCTACCTGAAAGAACCCGAAGCGCGCCAACTAATTGAGCAACCCGTCCAAGATTTTACCCTGCGTTACGAACCCAATGCGGTCGATCGAGTTTTGCAACTCACCCGCTGTCACCCTTTCCTAATCCAACTCCTCTGCGCTGAAATTATCGCCCTAAAAAACGAGCAAGATCCATCTATCCGCCGACTCGCAACTTTAGCCGATGTCGAAGCCGCAATCCCAGAGGCTTTAAGTGTTGGCAGTTTCTTTTTTGCCGATATTCAAAGCAATCAAGCAGATGCAGCAGGATTAGCTCTTTTGCAGTTTTTGGCAGCACGAGGAGAAGGGGCAATAGTCAGCCGATTAACTATTTTGCAACAGTTTCCCGATAAATCCGATGCACTCAATTTACTTCTGCAACGCGAATTGATTGAGGAAGTTAGTCAGGGCTACCGTTTCCAAGTTGAATTAATTCGCCGCTGGTTTGCATCATCTCTGTCTGTCCTGTAGCCTACGGCGAGAGTAAGAAGATATTGCCTGTAGGGACACAACAGTGTTCATTGCTGTCAACTTAACGTTAAACCGATAGTCCGACAGGGGTTGAAACCCCTGCCTCAAAGCTAAAGTCCTCTCATACCAATTTAAGGTCAAGTTGCACATATCTCGATCCCCCTAAATCCCCATTAAGAAGGGGGACTTTGAGAAGAATCTTGTCCCCCCCTTATTAAGGGGGGTTAGGGGCGAGCAGATTCTATGCAGCCTCATAAAAAATTGGTATCAAGAGCACTGAGAAGAAAAATTTTTAAACTCATTAGTCCTCTTCAGAGGACTTTAGCTATTAGACAGGGAATTCATTCCCTGGCGGACTGGCGGACTACCGGGTGCGCCGGCTGACAGCTTAAGTTGACACCTATGAACACTGTTGTGTCCTTCATAACTTTAACTACTTTAGCTTTAACCCTGCGGCCGCTGAATAATTGTTTCAGCTACCCGCCGCTTGACTTTTGGATCGATACCAATCAGCCGCACGTATTCGCCGCCGTGTTCCGCCAAACAAGTTTCTAAAGATGCAACCACATCTTTTTCCTGTGCATTGTTAATCGTCGCGCAACTTTGCCAAGAACCAGTCTTAAATCGGCGATTATCTGCATATTCTATGCCAATTTTGCAGCCTCTTGCTAACAACTGTTTTACTTGTTCCAATACCTCGGAACTCAGCCCCGCCGCATGACCGTTATCACCTTTAGAACTTGTTGGCTCGACGTAAGCCTTATAATATTTCGATGACGGGTCGTTTAATTGACTTTGCGTTGGCCTAGCAGCCGCAGCATTGGGGGTTCCTTGAACGTTGAACAGGCGCGATTGGTTGTATTCATCTACTAAGCGCATTTCCTGAATCCGCTTTTGTTGACCCACCATCAAATTGCCCATTTCTAATAAATGAGCGAGGCTGAAATTCGGGTTCTGGAAATCTGGCGCTGCTTCCAAAGTGTTTACTAAACGCTTGGAAACTCGCTCGATTCCTACTTTGTGAATGAATTCGCGGATTTGTTCGTCGTAGATGCGCGATCGCAAAGCGCTAAAAAAGTCGATCGCCTGATCGGGAAAATTATCAACTAACCCCACAATCTCGGTTTTTGACAATTTGTCAGACTCAAAAATTCCCCCAACAATGCCAATTTTATCATCCCGGCTGGGTTCCCAATAAAACTTTTCCATCCGCCCGTCGCGAATCAGCGGCGCGTAAAGCGTAGAAAAATCATTTCCGGTGACAATAATCGGCACTCGGTGCAGCGGCGTACTGTCGTAACTTCCCGGTAACTGCACGTTAGTTGGATTGTCAGCAATATTCATCAGAGTCGCATTGACCATCTGAGTATTGACAGTATATTGAGTAGTAGTATCGAACCTGCCCGCACCGGCATCCAAATCGTTAATAAAGATGGCGCACATCTCGCCGCGCACGCGAATTTGCTCCGCAGCTTCCCGGTAGCGCAAGCGAATTAAACGCGCCGGATCTCCGGCATCCGGGCTTTCTAATTCCCCACCAGATATCATCACCGGTTCAAAGCCCATCCGCCGAAAAACCAGTTCGGTTTGAAAAGTTTTGCCTTCTCCTTTGCGGCCGTGAATTCCCAAAATTAGGGGAACTCTTACCCCGGGCAAATTTAAAAAGTTCTTAGTGACGTGCACCGCAACTTTATCGAGAAAGTTAGGAGAAATGTAATAACTCATCAGTAGATTTGTGAGGGATTAATTGAAGTTACTGTTATGATTTTATGACAAAACTAACAGCCTGCACCGCTAACCTGGATTTTTACCGTACAATCGAGGTCTGAATATTATGTGTTAAGGAGCGATTCGTGAGTCCAGAAACCTTACTAAAAGAACCAAGCGTGCAAGCCGAAGCCAGTCCCTTCAGTTCTGAGAGCTTCGACAGCTATGTAATGACAACTTACGGGCGTTTTGCGATCGCCCTAGAACGGGGCCAGGGCTGCCGCGTTTGGGATACCGAGGGCCGCGAATATCTCGATTTTGTGGCTGGTATTGCTACCTGCACTCTGGGACACGCCCACCCGGCAATGATTGCAGCGGTAACTCAGCAAATTCAGACCCTGCACCACGTTTCTAATCTTTATTACATCCCTGTACAGGGCGAGCTGGCAAAGTGGCTTGTAGACCATTCTTGCGCGGACAGAGCCTTCTTTTGCAACTCCGGTGCAGAAGCTAATGAAGCGGCAATTAAACTCGCCCGCAAGTACGCCCACGAAAAATTAAATATCTCGAATCCGACAATCATTACCGCCGTTGCGAGTTTCCACGGGCGGACTTTGGCGACAATTACGGCAACGGGACAGCCTAAATACCAGAAGGGTTTTAGCCCTTTGGTTCCCGGATTTCACTACGTGCCCTACAACGATATTAGTGCGATCGAAAGTGCGATCGAGCAACTCGACAAAGACGAACGCCAAGTAGCTGCAATTATGCTAGAAGCGCTGCAAGGCGAAGGCGGAGTTCGCCCCGGAGATATCGCCTACTTCCAGCGCATTCGGGAAATTTGCGACGAAAAAGGCATTTTGCTGATTCTCGACGAAGTGCAAGTCGGGATGGGACGCAGCGGCAAATACTGGGGCTACGAAAACCTCGGCATTGAACCGGATATCTTTACATCTGCCAAAGGATTGGGCGGCGGTATCCCGATCGGCGCTATGCTGTGCAAATCTTTCTGCGATGTATTTGAACCGGGAAGTCACGCCAGCACTTTCGGCGGCAATCCTTTTGCTTGCGCTGTAGCTTTGTGCGTTTGCCAAACTTTAGAACGGGAAAACCTTCTGGAAAACGTGCAGCAGCGCGGGGAACAGTTGAAAGCAGGCCTCAACAAGTTGGCGGCAGCATATCCGCATTTAATTGCCGAAGTGCGCGGCTGGGGTTTGATTGTCGGGATGGAATTGCAAGCTGATATCGAACTTACATCCGCTGATATCGTCAAATCTGCGATCGCCGCAGGAGTTTTGTTGGTTCCAGCAGGGCCCAAAGTGCTGAGGTTTGTCCCGCCGCTGATTGTCACCGCCGCTGAAGTCGATCGAGCTCTGCTGGCAGTGGAGTCAGCCTTGCGCTCTCAAGCGGTACAGTAAAATTTACTGAGTTGATTTTTGTTAGCTGTAGCGCTGAAACTCGCGCAATATCCTAGATAACTCACTTAGTCGAGGACACACTCTTCCTCAGAAACCGGGTTTCTTTCGAGATTCCTCGTTACCAAACCCAATAGTTTCCCAGAAGCCCGGTTTTTTGGCCTAAGTCCGATCGGGGTATAAAGTAAACCCGCCCCGCTGCAAGTCTGTCAGGGCGGGTTTGTCAAATTTAGAAATGTCTGTGAAACCCGCCCTGAAAGACTGACGGTGTTTTGAACTGCGATTTTACTAAAGAGCAGCGCGCAAAATTATACTATTAGCGATCGTAGGTGCTAGTTTCGCTATCTGCGTATCTGTTGGGACTTGTGAATCCTAGTTTAACTATAGTAGTTCTCAATCTTGGTGAGGTATGCCCTATGCCCACGGAGGCCTATGCCCTATGCCCGCTTATCAAGCGTGCACCTCATGTTACGCTCGAAAGGCTATATTTCGCGCCCTTCCAACTCAACTGAGTACCGTTATAGTGGGAAGGGCGGGTGACGGCGATTGCATCCTCAAGTAATTTTGGCTATCGCTTTCAAGAGAGAAAATATGTAATCCTCGTCACAAAATTTTTTCGTAATGCTTTGATAATCAACTGTATATTGTGAGAGAATAGAAGAACCAAGGAGGTGATGTTGATTGCTACACAAGGCTATCCAAGTTCGTTTGTATCCTACCCAAAATCAACAAATACAAGTAGCTTCAACTTTTGGGGGTGCGCGTTGGTGGTCTAATTACGATCTAAATAAATCAATTGAAGTTTATAAAAAAACTGGTAAAGGACGTGGCTACTCCGGCCTCAACACACTTTTACCTGCTATCAAAAAATTCGATGTAAGTGTAGGGTTAGGTCTGTATTACAGCCAATTTGGGCAAGCTACTACGATCAACTTAACGACTGCATACAAAAACTTTTTTGATGAAGTGGCGGGGTTTTATAAGTTCCCATATCAAGCTAAAAAACTGTTAGTTCAGCATCCTAAAAACGTCAATTTTGTGTTTATTCTAATTTTAAGTATTAGCAAAATAAGTCAGACACAAATAAAGAGATATAGATTAAGTGAGGGGAAAAATCAGACTTCTATTATTAGTAAAAAATATTCAGGAAAATATCTTGCATCTATACTGACTGAAATCAAGAAGGCTGATAACCAGAAAACAAAAGAAGGTAGAATTGCTGGCGATTTAGGAGTGAAATACTTTGCTATTGTCCCCGATGATGAAAAAAGATATAAATATGACAATGCCAAGCATTTTGCAAAGCTCGAGAAGAACTTGAAGCCCAAGCAGCAAAAGTTTACAGGCCAGCAGAAAAGAAGTAATTCTGAATACAAATATAGAAAAGCTGTTGCCAAGGTATGCGAACGGTTTAGGCATTGGTGGCAATATTTTATACATAAACTTAGTTATAAGTTGGTCAGCGATCGCCTCGCGGTTATAGTAGAAAACTTTCATTTCTGGAACAGGATTCGCAATCAAAATTTGGCGAAAGCGAGATCGGATGAGGTTTTGGGAAGTTTTACCAACTTCTTAGCCTACAAGTGGGAACGCAAAGGCGGGAACTTAGTCGAGATTGATAGAGGGGTTTCCAGTTCGCAACTTTGTTCTAATTGTTTCCATCAAATGACCGAGATGCCATTAGATATGAGGGAAGGGACTTGTCCTCACTGTGCTACCGATCGCGCTCGCGAGAAGAAAGCAGGGATAAATATGAAAGCAGAAGGTATCAAAATACTAAAGGCGGAAGGTTCAGCCGTTTCGGCTTTAGGAGGCGAGGTAAGACCAAAGGTTGGACGAAAGTCTCAGCTAAGGCACTCGCCTATGAGTACAGAAGCCCCTACTATATTCGGTACTACGATTTAGCGGTGGGTAGTTCACTTGGTTGCACGGAAGCAGCGCTCCTATGGTTAATAGTTTGGCGGAATGCACGATGGACGAACAGCGTCGCAAAACTGATGTTAATATGCTCCAAGCGCTGCTGGAAAATCCTGGCGACTCAGGAATAGATTTGATTTTGAGGACGAACCCAAAGTCGATCGACTTTGGGTTCGTGCAAACGCTTTATTTGGAAGAAGTGGCACTGACGCGAGAAAGCTTGCTGAAAGCTGCAAAATTTTTCCAAAGGGCGATCGCACCCTTAGAATCTGCAAAAGGGAATTCTAAATTGCCCGCAACGGCGGCAGCATATCTGGCTTTTTTAGCAGAAGTATTGCAGGCAGTCGCGCGCAGCGCTGATTCGCAGCACCTGTACTCGCTGCTGAGAAACAATTTAGATAAACTCGACCAGAATTTTGCACAACTGCTGCGCTGCTGGGCAACTTTGGTGTTTTCTGCAGCCAAAGAATCCGAGAGAAGGCGGATTGCAGCCCTGATCGGCAATGTGAGCAACAAAATTGGGCGGTTTCCCCTCGGCAGCAAGGCTAATAACTTGGAAATCGAAATTGCCGGTTACGAAACAGTTGCTAAGGTTTTTACCCGCAAAGACTTTCCCCAAGAATGGGCGGTGATGCAAAACAATCTGGGCAACGCTTACACCGATCGCCCCAGAGGTGATAAGGCTCAAAATATCGAACAGGCGATCGCTTGCTTTGAAAATGCCCTGCAAGTACGCACGCCCGAACAGTACCCGGAACAGTGGGCGACGTTGCAAAACAATCTGGGCAACGCTTACAGCGAGCGTCTCAGGGGAGATCCGGCCGACAATCTAGAACACGCGATCGCCTGCTATCAAAACGCGCTGCAAGTTCGCAGCCGCGAGGCTTTCGGGGAAGAGTGGGCGAGCACTCAAAACAATCTCGGCCGTGCTTACAGCCGCCGACTGCGGGGCAACCGAGCCCAAAATCTGGAACTGGCAGTCGCTTGCTACCACAATGCTTTGCAAGTCTACAACCGCAAGGTCTTTCCCCGGCGTTGGGCCACAACTCAAAATAATTTGGCAAATGCTTACTGTGAGTTGCAGCAGGGCAACCGAGCTGAAAATCTCGAATACGCGGTTACGTGCTATCAGAGAGCTTTGCAGGTGCGGACTCGGGAAGCTTTTCCGCAGCAGTGGGCGACGACTCAAAGGAATTTGGGCCGGGTGTTTGTCGATCGCATCAAAGGCGATCCGGTGGAAAATTTGGAAATGGCGCTCGCCTGCTATCAAAATGCTTTACAAGTCTACACCCGCATCAAATTTCCCGAAGCCTGGGCTTCGATCCAAACTTACCTCGGTAGGATCTACAGTCGGCGGGTGAAAGGGGAAAAAGCCGAAAATATGGAAATGGCGATCGCCTGCTATCAAAATGCTTTGCTGTTTTGCAACCGCCAAAAATCTCCCGAACGCTGGGCAATGCTCTGTGCCTACCTCGGCCGCGCTTTCTGCGAACACGTGAAAGGGGAAAAAAACCGCAACCTAAAAAGCGCGATCGCCTGCTATCAAAATGCGGCCGAAGTCTACACCAAGCAGGCATATCCCAACCGCTGGGCAATGCTGCAAATTTATCTCGGCAGGGCTTATTCGCAACTTACGGAGGCGGAAGACTTGTCGCACATGGAAAGCGCGATCAGTTGCTATCACAGCGCCTGTCAAGTCTACACTCGCGAAACCTATCCCCACCGCTGGGCTGAAATTTTATTTTATTTGGGTCAAGCTTACCGAGTTCGAGGCGACTTGCTTCGCGCCTACGGGGTTTTTACTGCTGCTGTGGATACTGTGGAATTCTTGCGTTGCGAAGTTGGGGTTGATACAGCCGATTTTGGCGATCGGACGACTACCGCAAAAGTCAAATTAACCCGCACCTGGGCTGGACTCTATAAATGCCTGGTGCAAGTTTGCCTGGAACTCGGCGCCAGCCAACCTGAATATTACGCTAAGGCTCTGGAATACGCCGAACGCCACAAAAATCGGAATTTGGTAGAACTGCTGGTTAAATGCCACTTGACTCCGAAAGCCGAAATTCCCGCAGCGGTGCGAAGCGAGTTGGAGTCGCTGCAACTGGAAATAGCGGGGGAACAGCAGCACCAAGAACAGGGAGAACCCGATCCCAACACGACCTTGATTTCTGAGGGCGATAGCCAAGGTTTGAACAGCGGTTCTCTGCTGCCGAACTCGGACTTCATGCACTTAAATCAATTGTGGAAGCAGTTGGATAGGTTGATTGCGCGGGAGGTGCAGGCAAACGATCCTTTCTTCAGCCTCGCTCACAAAGTTGAACCGATCGCTTTTGAGCAAATTCGCCAATTGTTGCCTGATGACAATTGCGCTGCTGTGGTGTGGGCGAGTTTGGGTGAGTTGCTGGTTGCTTTTGTGGTGCTAAAGAGTGCACAATATCCCGCCGTTCACCTGTGTTCGGCGGAAAATGCTTTGGCTGCCGAAAGTTGGGGCCAGGAGTACCTCACCGCTTATTCTGAACAAAAAGGTCGCTGGATCAATCATCTCCCGACTCGCCTCAAACGCTTGGCTGCGATGCTGGAAATCGATCGAGTGGTGGCGCTGATTCCCGATAATTGCGATCGGCTGATTTTTGTGCCGCACCGATTTTTGCACGCTTTGCCACTCCACGCTTTGCCTTTGGCGGGGAGAGACGGGTTTGAGGACGGTGGGGGAATTTTTAGGTCTGGGTGGAGCGATCGCAGCGGTTTTGATGTGGAAACCTACAGCCTTTCGGATTTTTCTCAAAGTTCGTCTTTTGGCGACGTTGCAGCGCCTGCTGCTTATTTGATCGATCGATTTGCCGGAGGAATTCGCTATGCTCCTAGCTGTCAGCTATTGCTGTTGAGACAAAGTGCACACGGAGCGGCTCTGGGTCGGTACAGACCCGGTTTGCAGCAGCTTTTGGCAATTCCAACTTTCACCAGAGATGCGTTCTACAGCAACATTGAAATCGGCAAGATTTCCCAGTATTTTGCCAATACAGAAGTTATGCGCCATAAGCCGGCAATTAAAGAGGCTTTTTCCCAAGAAATGTCTGCTAATAATGGGAATTTGCCCCAGCAAATAGGGCAGTTGCAGCCGAAAAAATGCGCTCATTTTGCTTGTTTGAGTTTGCTTAATTTGGCTTGGCCTCTTAAATCCGCCGTGTTTTTGAGGAATGATTCTCTGAGTTTGGAGGAAATTTTTAATCTGGATTTTCGGCAATATTTTTTAGTTACTTTATCGGGTTGCGAAATTGCCGCTGGCGGAGTTAGCGGTGCTGGAGGAGATTTTGTGGGTTTGTCGGCGGGTTTGTTGTATGCTGGCACGTCTAGTGTGGTTAGCAGTCTTTGGAAGGTGAACGATGTTTCTACGCTGCTGCTGACGAGCAAGTTTTATGAAAATCTGGGACGGTTTTCTCGGTTGCAGGTGGGAGATGTGGCGATCGCGCTGGGGGACGCTCAAAGGTGGCTGCGGGATTTGACTAGCGAGGAATTGGAGGTGTTGCTGGCGGATTTTCAACCTCAAATTTCGCAAATGTTCGATCGGCTTTCTCAAAGTTCTCGCCTGATTGCGGAGGCTTCTTTGCAGCAAATTCGCAACCGCAAACCCTATCCTTTTGCCAATCCTTATTATTGGGCGGCTTTTACTGCGGCTGGGGTTTAGTCATTAGTCATTAGTCATTAGTCAACAGTCATTAGTCATCAGTCATTAGTCATTAGTCATTAGTCATTAGTCATTAGTCATTAGTCATTAGTCATTAGTCATTAGTCAACACTCAACAGTCATCAGTCAACAGTCAACAGTCAACAGTCAACAGTCAACAGTCATTAGTCATTTAAAAACCCGACACTAACAACTTATTTAAAGTTATCAGTGTCGGGCACAAATTCAACAAATTACCAGCAAAATTTTAGGACTTTTTGCCGAAAACTTGTTCTTTCAATGCTTGAATTTCTTGACCTAATTGTTGCCGATTGGACGATCGCAGCAAATAGCGGTAGACAAACCACACGGTGTATCCGATACCAATTAGCTCGAATGTGGGTGCTAGCAGGGGGATGTCGTTGAGTTCGTCTATTACGCCCAAAAGCACTTTCAAAGAGACAATCGAGGCTACAATTACACCGATAACAGTCAAGGGACTTTTGTACTGTTCGTAAAAGCTGCCAATGTAAGCGGGAAACTCGGACAAAATTGCGATAATTTGTTCTTTGATCTGCTGGGTCTGACTTGGCGGTTCTTCGGTAATTATGACTTTTGTTGTACCGCTTGAACTGTCTGCTTCATTTCCGGCAGGAACTTCGGTGATGATAACGGTTGTTTCTGGTTCGTTTGATGAAGTCATTTCTCCACTCGCAATAGTTTTTTGCTGGTTGGCGGCAGGTATTTCAACTGCTGCTGCGACTGTTTCAAGAGCCGGTATTTCGACTGCTGCAACCTCCCCGTCGGTTGGTTCAAGAGCCGACACTTCGCCTGTTTCTGAAGTCGGTATTTCGACTGCTGTAACTTCGACTGCTTGTTCGACAGTCGGCGTTTCGACTGTTTCGATCGCAAGTTTTTCCACTTCTGAAACCTCTGCTGCTGATGGTTCAACAACCGGGGTTTCGACTGTTTCAATAGTCGGTGTTTCGACTTTTGAAACCTCCACTGCTGACTGTTCTGTAGCAGAACTTTCGGCGACTGTTTCTGCGTGTGGTTGTTCTGGGGTAGGAGTTTCGTCCGCGACACCAACAGCAGGCCCATTCAAGTTGCTAATGGCATCAAGCAAACGGGTTTTAGCCGTTCCTCGCTGGTGAAGGATTACCCAAGATTCTATCAGGTCGGGGCCGTGCATTGCACCTGTCAGAGCGGCTCTGAGCGATCGCATAATTAGCCCTTTGTTAAGATTTTTCTCTTTACTGAGCTTTTTAGTGATTTTCTGAGCTTCCGCTGATGTCAGGGACGAATGACTTTCCATAGCTTCTACAACTGCTTGTAAAGCCTGTGCCGCCCCTGTTTGCTGCAACTGTGCGAGTGCTTCTTCTTCGTATTCCACGGTGGGGGAGAAGAATACCTTACACATATCCACAGCATCGGTTAAGCGAACGAGACTCGGGCCGATTAAAGCAGCTATTTGTTCGAGCCAGGGGCGGTCTGCCTCCGAATCAAACTCATAACCGCCTTTCTGCCACCAATAAGGTATCAGCAAATCTGTCAATTGCGGCACTGGCATTTTGTGCAGGTATTGACTGTTTAGCCAATTGAGTTTATCCCAATCAAATTTTGCACCAGCTTTGTTGACTCGATAGAATGTAAATAATTCTGCTGCTTCCGACAGTGTAAATATTTCCTGCGTTGAATCCGGCGGAGTCCAACCGAGCAAAGTCATGTAATTAACTAAAGCTTCGGGGACGTAGCCCATATCTTTGAAGTCAGAAATCGAGGTTACGCCGTCGCGTTTAGAAAGCTTTTGCCCTTGGGAGTTTAAAATCAGCGGCGTGTGGGCAAATTCTGGGATTGTCGCGCCCAAAGCTTCGTAGAGCAATATTTGTTTCGGAGTATTGCCGATGTGATCTTCCCCGCGGATGACGTGGGTGATGCCCATGTCGATGTCATCGACAACTACGGCGAGGTTGTAGAGTGGTTGGCCGATGACGCCGCCGCTGGATGCACGGGCAATTACCATATCGCCGCCGAGGTCGCTACCTTTCCAGGTTACGGTGTCGCGTACCATGTCGTTCCACGCGATCGTGCGATCGTCGTCGATGATAAACCGAATCACAGCTTGTCGCCCTTCGCCTTCAAAAGCTGCGCGCTCTTTGCTTGTCAAGTTGCGGTGCCGGTTGTCGTAGCGGGGGGCTTGTTTGTTGGCTTTTTGTGCTTCCCGCATTTCGTCGAGTTCTTCCGACGTGGTGTAGCAGCGGTAGGCGAGTCCATTGTCTAGAAGGGTTTGGACTGCTCGGCGGTATATTTCCAGACGCTGTGACTGAAAACTCGGGCCTTCGTCCCACTCCATACCCAGCCAGGTGAGTCCTTCGAGGATGTTATCGGTGTATTCGCTTTTAGAACGTTCTACGTCTGTGTCTTCTACCCGCAGGATGAATTTTCCGCCTTGGTTGCGGGCAAACAGCCAGTTAAATACGGCGGTTCTGGCGGTACCGATGTGTAGGTTTCCGGTGGGACTGGGCGCTAGACGGACTCTGACATTCATGTAGATTTTTGCTTTTAGATTGGGCGATTTACGGGTTGGGGGAATAGCTGATGTTTAAGACTTCAAATTTTATTATATTTTGTTGCCGACTTAAAAGTTGTGCTTGGCAGTTGCTTTGCCTCGAATTGCTTGATAATGGGCGCTCCTCTTCGAGGGCTTTCCTTCGGATCGCGGAGCTAACGAGCGATCGGGCGAGAGTCTCCCGCAACGCACTAGAAGGCATCTTGACGATAATAGCTTGCGGGCGGCCAAGACTGGATTCACCTTTGGGACTATTTTTCACACCACAAATAACTGCTTTAGGAGTACCCAAGGCGCACCTGATAACTATTGATGCTTGTAAAATGTTTGTGTGCGATCGACGACGTTAAAATTTATTTCCCTATGTCTGCTGCTAAAACTGAGTTTTCCGAATCTGTTGCGCCCTCACCCGAGTCTGTTGCGCCTGCTTGGCAGATTGAGTTGCTGTACGACGGTGAATGTCCTCTGTGCGTGCGGGAGGTTAATTTCTTGAAAAAACAGGACGCGGGGCGAGGTTTAGTGTCGTTTGTGGATATCGCGGATGATGGCTACAACCCGGAGGCCCACGGCGGAATCGACTACGAAACGGCGATGGGGCGGATTCACGCGGTGTTACCCGACGGTACGACGGTTAAAAATGTGGAGGTTTTTCGCCGCACCTACGAGATTTTAGGTATGGGCTGGGTTTATGCTGTGACTAAGTTACCAGCGATCGGGGCGATCGCCAACTGGCTGTACGGAATTTGGGCAGACTGGCGGCTGAAGCTGACGGGAAGGCCGGATTTAGCAACTATTATGAGCGATCGAACTCAGCGGATCGAGTGCGAGAGTCAGGGCCGCTGCCGACCAAACTCGAAATGAGTCATATTTAGTAAGTGCGATCAACCTATCAGAAGATGTCAGCAGAAACAGACTGCAACTAACATTCAAGATGGACTACTATTAAAGGTCAAAAAAAATGCAAGATGCAGGCTATACAGTCTTCATGGGGTTCGGTGGTCTCTGGATACTTATGGGAATTGCCGCTGTGATTTTCCTGTTAAAATCGGACGGTCAAAAACTTAGGTTTGGCAAATGGGGACTGCTAGTGGCGATTCCGATCCTCGTGCCCATCGCTCTGGTTTTGACATATCAGATCGCCCGACCCTTTATTTCCTCGCACCTTTGAGGGCTGCTGGGAGTCGATCGTCCGTGGGAGAAAGGAATTAGTTAAATTAAGTTTAGTATTATTGCTCATTTGCGGGCGATCGCAACTGCTCTTTCGCCCATTGACGCAAAGACCGAATTATCGCATTGTCATCTTGAGTTTCTGCCATCTGCAAGAATTGATTGAGCATTGCTACAGAAAGGATGGGAAATGTCGGACTGCGATCGCAGGTAATATATTCCCGATTTTGCAATTGATAAATTTGTACAGTTTGTCCCCGATACCGCCAAACTTCAGGGATTTCTAGCTGTGTGTAAACTACAAATCGATTAGAAGAAGGACTGGTAATATCAACTTCAATTACCAAGTCTGGGGGAGGAGCGGTTGAGATGTCAAGCCTTCTCCCTAGAATGCGATCGACATTTTGGATATAAAAACATGAATCTGGTTCTGCACCTTGTTCTAAATCTTCACGGTTGAGAGTCGTCGAACCAAATCCCTTAATCTTCAAGTCCAACTCCTCAGTCAAAGCTGTAACAATCCGTTTGAGCAAACAGTTAATAGTTTCATGCAAGTCGGATGGCATGAGAATTTCTAAGACTCCTTGAGAATATGAAAATCGCGAGGATCTCTTGTCTCCTGCTTCTGCTAATAAGCGTTCGTAAGTCTGCCAACTGATATTAGATAATACTATCCGTTGTGTCGTTTTTTCCGGTGAGGGATTAATGGTTGTAACGGTCATATTTTCCCGCTCCTTAATCATGTCCTGCTATCTAAATAGCATAAGATTCGCAGTCAGGACTTTAGTCCTTTTTTCTCCGCAGGAGGAATGAAGTCCTGACTAAAAACGAACTCTATTTAGAAAGAGATTTATGAAAGGTTTAAACTTTCGATTTACGAGAGAACGGGACAGACGGGGCTCGAACCCGCAACTTCCGCCGTGACAGGGCGGTGCTCTAACCAATTGAACTACTGTCCCTCGTTTTGCCGTTTTTTCAGGCACAATTTCTATTATGCCTATCACTTCACCTTTTGTCAAGAGGTTTTTTGAACTTTTATTTGGAAGCCCAAAATTTGAGTCTCTTGCAGGGGACTGAAGTTGTTGTCGCTCACCAAAATCAGACCTCTGCTACCATCGCCTAACACCGGGCCAAATGTCAACCCCTCAATGTTGTCTAGGGGGATTTTCAGCGTTTCCAAATCCAGCAGCAGGCGTTTTTGAGCGGGAGAAACCTCGCTGAGACGGCTTTTGAGGCTTTCGAGCGCTTCAATACGATCGCCCTTTTCCAAGGAAATCTCAAAAATTCTGATAGTTGTGCCGGTTTCCAGGGAGAAAGCACGCTCTAAACTCAGCAAGCGGTTATCGTCGATCGCCAACAAATCCACTAAACCGTTGCTAGTTAATTTTCCCACAGGATTCGCGCCAGCGGGTAGCGGTTCGGTGATGTAGAGAAACGATGCTTCTGGATTGCCGCTCACCGCATCGTAGCGCAAAATCCGGCACGGGCTCCCGGTTTCCAGGGAAGCTACGCCGCCATCTTGAACCAAGGCGTTTTCGGTGGCGGTGAATAGGTATTTGCGATCGGGCGTTAAAGTTAAACTTTCAAAAGCGAGATTGTTGCGGATGCCTTTACTGCCCTTGTCGTCGGCCAAAAACAGTTCAGGAATTGGCAGCGTTTTCAGCAGTTTACCATCGAGGGAGAACTCTTTGATAAAAGGATTTATTTGGCGCTCGACATCTCCCTCAGAAGAAACAAACACGCTATTGCCAGTAAAAGCTATCCCTTCCGGATCTAAACTTAATTCAGGAAAACTTTTGCCGTTTTCATCTAATAAAGTAGTGACTCCCGTAAAAGTAACTTGCTCTTTTTCCAGTTTCCCAGATTCCAAGTTGATTTTGAGAGTATAGAAGCGCGCCGGAGCCTTGCTGCTGCGGTCATCAGAAATGGCATAATAAACTTGTTTCTCGGCATCATAAGTAATGCCCGAAATTCCGCCAATTTCCGTCCCCTGAAAAGGAGAACCTGTAGGAAATATTGCTCTGCCGATAAAATCTATTTTCGTAACAGCGAAAGATTGAGCAGATTGGTTTACCCAAATAGCAACAGTTGCTGCCATCAAAAAACAGACAATAAATATAGTTGCTTTTGCTAGCCTTCGCATTTTACCAATAAATACATTATTACCTATCTTCCTCTTCCCTTTCTTCCTTCGCGCCCTTTGCGTCTTCGCGGTTCGTTACATCTAAAAATCACGGCTCATGATTCAGCAAAAAATTGGTCAACCAATCTTTAACCACATAAGTAGCACGACAGTCATCCTCATTGTAGCGGACGATCGCCTCTAAGAGCGAGCGATCGCCAGTTTTGAGCCAATCGTCGTACCAGCAGACGCACTGAGCACCATTAGCCTTAGCATCTCGCCAGTCAAAACCCAGCCAGCGGGCAATTGGTTTGAGTGCGTAACTTTCCACCGGCATAATCGCTTTTTGCGTCACTTGTTTGTGAATATCTACAAACCGTTTCAGCACGGGTTTCCACAAATAAGCTGGAGTATTGTAAAGTTTAGCCAGTCGCTTAAAAGTCTTGACTTCGTAGTCGCAAAAATGGAAAATCGGAGCAATAGGATAAGTCCACATTAATTCTAAAAATTGCTGCCAGATTGCACCTTCCTCGGCTGCTGATTCTGCTAAAAAACCGTGGAATTTTTCCGTATTGTTGTACCTGTCAACAACTAAGACTCCGTGGAGGTAATCCAAGTTTAACTCTGGTTCTGCTTCAATATCAAAGTAGAGTTCGATTGGGGCGATCGGCAAAAAGACAGATTGGGAATAGGGAATTGGTTTCTTGCGGAGAATTGGCGCAGGTATAGAAGATGTCGCAGGTTTATTTTCTCTAATTTTCACTTCCTCAACTGCGATGTCATTCAAGATATTGTCTACAATATCTGGTACTATTTCAGATGAGTTAACTTCTTCTGAATTCTCACTTCTACCTTCTTCTCGATCGTTAATCCCTGTATCCGTGTCGTGCCTTCCTTCTTCCCTTCTTCCTTCTTCCTTCTTCCTCCTTCCTTCTTCCCGCAACAGCGGTTGATTTAGCAAGTGCGATTGAGCTTGCTGCACCACATCAAAAGCAACTCTATCCGGGAATTCTGGATACTCAGCCAGCAGTTCGGAACTAGCATTAGCGAGAGCTTCTACATCAGTAATTTCGAGAGTTTTTAATCTAGCATAGCGGCTGGCAGTAACTCCCGGCAATAAGGAAAGATGTTTAATAGATTCGGCTTCGGCGTGACAGATAGTATACCAACCGCAAAGATTGCACTTTTGCCGGGAAATGAACACCTCGGGTTTATCCCGATTTTCTATCATCTGAATGCAGTTGTCTAAAATCTCGAACATCTGAGGAGTTCGCTGGTCGAGATTCACCTGCCACCACCCTTTTTTTCGCAGCATCAGCCACGCAGCCTCGGGCATTGTTTCCTGTACGGAAGCTAAAACTTGGGCGTGAAAAGCTGCGATAATTTGATACTCTTGTTTGGGTCGCTTGCTAAGCCAAATATCCGCAGTAATATAACTCCAATTGCCAAATTTTGATTGTCCCGGCTGTTTGATTAATAAATGGGGGCGGCTGATCAGGGTAATGTTTGAAGAGTGAAGATTGGAGGATGAAAGATGAACGGGAGTTTCGGGGATTTCGCCAAATTCTGGGAAATATTGACTGTCAATTCCTACCAGAGAAGTTGTTGCGCCGTTGGTTTGGCCGAATTCGCCCTGGATCAGAACTCCTCGGTAAATGCGATCGACCCCTTGCTGCATTAAACTCAATGTAGCGGCCGCGCCGGCTTCCCAATCCCCTCTAGGATAATATGGTTGTTGGTAAGTCTCGTGTTCCAAAGCTTGCTGCTGGTATGCCGCGCTGTCGCGCATCAGTTTCAGCAAAAAATCGCTGGGGGGATCTAGTTGTTTCCAGTCTCCGCAGGTGTCTAAAAATGCTCGGAGATGGCATCGCTGATAGGAAAGTAGCAGTTTGTCAGTTATTAACATTTAGTATTCGCAAGGCATAGAGTATCAGGCCAAAGGTATAAAATTCACAGCATTAGTTATTCAATATTAACGCTATCAATAATTCCCCAAAAAAAATGACAAAGGACAATCACCGGCAACAATTCCCAGCTTTGGCCAATAAAGCTTATTTTAACTACGGCGGACAAGGGCCGCTGCCTGAGCCTGCTTTAGAGGCGATTTATGAGACTTACAAACGGGTGCAGCTTGGGGGGCCGTTTTCGGGGGAGGTGGGGGCTTGGGTGGTTCAGGAGGCGATGCTGACGCGACGTGCGATCGCATCTGAGTTGGCTGTCCCTCCTGAAACGATCGCCCTGACTGAAGATGTCACCGTCGGCTGCAATATTGCGCTGTGGGGCATTGACTGGAAAGCAGGCGACCATTTGCTGCTTTCTGATTGCGAACACCCCGGCATTGTAGCTAGTGTAATGGAACTTCAGCGCCGTTTCAACATTGAGGTTTCGGTTTGTCCGTTGGTGGCAACTTTGAATGAAGGCGATCCGGTGGCGGTGATTGCTGATAGTTTGCAGCCAAATACTCGATTGTTGGTTATCAGTCACATTTTGTGGAATACTGGCCAAGTTTTGCCTCTGGCTGAGATTGTAAAAGTATGTCACAAAACAGGAGTCAAAGTGTTAGTTGATGCGGCTCAATCTGTGGGGGTTTTGCCTTTGAATTTGATTGAATCGGGGGTTGATTTTTATGCTTTTACTGGTCATAAATGGTGGTGTGGCCCGGAAGGTTTGGGGGGGCTTTATGTGAGTGTGGAAGCTTTGGCTGATTTGCATCCGGTGTTTATCGGTTGGCGGGGAATTGTGACGGATGCTAATGCTAAAGTTATGGGGTGGAAGTCTGGAGCGCAGCGCTATGAAATTGCGACTTCGGCTTATCCTTTGTATGCGGGTTTGCGGAGTGCGATCGCCCTGCAACATGAATGGGGTACGATCGAGGAAAGGTATGCAGAAATTTGCCGTTTAAGTAAGTATCTCTGGCAGCGTTTGTCGGAACTTCCCGATGTGGGATGTTTGCGGACATCTGCGCCGGAAGCGGGTTTAGTTTCGTTTCGATTAACTAATGGGATGCCACACAAAAAGCTGGTCGATTTGTTGGAAAAACAGGGAATTATGGTAAGGACTATTCTTAATCCTGATTGTGTGCGGGCTTGTGTTCACTATTTTACAACTGAGGCGGAGATTGATAAGTTGGTGGAGGGGGTTTTTAGTGAAATAGTTAGAAATCCCTGATAAGAGTCGGCGGTTGAAACCCTTAGCAGATGCTTGAATGCTCTATATACGCCCAATCCCTAAAATAAGATAGTATGATAGTGGGGTTTCATCAATGGTTGGATAAGCAAGCTGGTATAGGCTCGAACTGATTTCTATGTGCAGCCTAAACCAGGCTACTCCTCAAGCGATCGCTAGTTGGCTCAAGTATCTTGCCATAAGTCCGAAAAAATCTCTAAGCTAGGTAAAAGTGTACACCACTAGGAATACGAAGCTCCATGTCTTTAACACTTATAGGGCTGATCATATTAATATTGGTACTTTTTGTCGCATTAGTACAAGCTAAGCTTGAACAGTCTCGGCTTAGACAGCGTTTACGCAGGTACGAAGCATTGGATGACAAAGAGAGATATCAACGGCAGTTAGAATCAAACATTCAACTACTCGAAAACCAACAAGAATCCTTAAATACCCAAATTATAAATCGTCAACAGGAATTACGCGAACTTGCTGCCAAAGCCCATCTTCAATCTCTAGATTATTATGAACCAAAATATAGCTTTACCAGTTATGAAACTTATATGCTTCTCTGGGACTCAACTCGATTAGAACAGGAGGAAATGGAAAAAAATAAGCAAGCCTTTATTTGTCATAAGCAATTTTACTTAAACAATAACGAGCGAGAAGGTGAAAACGTGACACGTGGCATTCTCGATTTGATCGAGTTTTTATTTGAAATGCAATTTAAAGATATTATGAAAAATGAGGTAAAATATAATAATTTTCCTTCTTTAAAAAAGAAACTTGAAAAAACCTTTAAAAAAATCAACGGTTTGTCAAAAAAAACTCAGTGTGAAATTTCCCAACAATATTTCAATCTCAAAATCAGGGAGTTAAATATTAAGTGTGACTTAGAGAATAAAGAACAGAAAGGGCGCGAAATGGAACAAGAAATTAAAAAGCAAAATAAACAGCGCGAAGCCATAGAAAAAGCCCGACAAAAAGCTAAAGACGCGGAACAAAGAGAAAGGCTTCATCAACAAGAGCTTGAAGAAGTTAGGAAAGAAATAGAACAAGCTGAAGGCGAAAGGCGGAACGAGCTAGAACTTAAAATTCGGCAATTAGAAGAACAATTAGCGGAAGATAGAAGAGAGAAAGAAAACGCTAATGGGGTTAAATGGGGATATATTTATATAATTTCAAATATCGGCTCTTTTGGAAAGGATATATACCGGATATGTATGACCAATCGTCAGAGGGAAGATGAATATATCAGGGAAATGAACCCCGCAGCTCCATTTAGATTTGATATTCACTTCAAAATATTCTCGGAAGATGCCCTAGATACATTAGAAAGGTTGCATCAACGTTTTGATGATAAAAGAGTGAATTTAGAGAACTCAAGGAGAGAGTTCTTCCAAGTTTCAATAGATGAAATTGAGCAAGCCGTACAAGAAATTAATAAAAAAACTGGATTTTTGAGGATTGATGTAGTTCAAATAAGACCTGAAGCATATGAATACCACCAAACTCTAGCTGCACGCAAAAAGCATCAGCAGTTAACATCCAACGATTCGTATTTAGAAGAAAATGGAATAGCGTCGAGTTAAAAAAAAATTAGGCAAAACTTTTATAGTACGTCACGTTAGAGAGAATAAACTATTCTAAAACCAACATTTTTAGACAGATCACTTGCATTCTTATATGAGCGGGAGCTCGAACGACACAAAGACGGGTCATTGAGCCATGAACCGCCACGAATTACACGAGTTTGATTCTCACTACTGTCTAGCCATGCCTCTCCATTGGTAGGTGCATTATTATAATTTTCATACCAATTGTCTAAGCACCACTCCCAAACGTTACCATGTATATCGAATAATCCAAAGGCATTAGCAAACTGCAAGCTTCCCACTGGAAGAGTTTTTTTACGATAAATTCCTTTAGGTTCTGAACGATAGGGACGGCTACTATCGCAATTAACTAAATCAGAAGTGATAGTTTCCCCAAAATGAAAAGGGGTTGTAGTTCCAGCACGACAAGCATATTCCCACTCTGCTTCGCTAGGAAGACGATACTTGTGACCTGTTTTTTCAGATAAGCGATCGCAAAATTCAACAGCATCAAACCATGAAATTTCGGTCACAGCGTGACTTTTACCTCCTGGACGCGATGGGCGAAGTTTAAGCTTTGAACGTGCTTCTGGTAACAAAGCAATTTCTTTCCACTGTGCTTGTGTAACGGGATATTTGCTTATAAAAAATGCCTTGATTTTTACTGAATGCCGAGGTCTTTCCTTGTAGTATCGCTTTCCTTCAGATTCTGGCGAACCCATCCAAAAGGCTCCTTCGGGAATATATACCATCTCTAAAATTGCGCTGTTGCCAAGGTCTTCAGTTAAGTAATGTGCTTGTTCTTGATAACGGTTAATCTCTTTGCCTTGGGCATCTACGATCACTACTGTAAATTCAAAAGCTTTAATCCCAGGAACTGATGGAACAACTAACCTCTTATTTTGTTGTTCTCCTATTCTTGTGGCACTTCGGCTCGGAGTTAAAAAAGAGGAAGATGACGAACTAACTTGAGTAGACGTTGAAGGGGAGCATATTGATTGATTGTTATTCCGTTCGATAAATCTGTTATTTGATTGTTGACGATCGAAAGTTGCAATTTCTTCAATGAACTCATTCAGTTTATTCCTAGCTTCTAAACCGACCATCCCGCTATCCACAAGCGCCCTCAGAAATTCCGATACTTGAGCTTGTCCTTCGGAGAATACAAGTTCAATTAATTCAGAAAAAAAAACCAAATTGTTTTTTTCAAAAGAATCTATTTTAGCGCCTAAATGATCAAATCCCACAATCATCAAGAGTGCTCTACGCTCAGGAACAGTTTGAGTTTTTGGTATATGGGCTAGGAACTTCACTAATTGGGATTTGATATTTATAGTCATTGAGCTTTAGATGCTTGTAAAATTTTTGTAAAACTAGGTAATCTATTGTGCTGCCTTCAGTAGTTCTACCAACTCTGAGGGTAAGTCAGCTAAGATACTCTCTATTAGTATGCCCTCGTTTCTAAAGTAATGTTGTAGGGTTGTTGGTTCAGGGATATTACCTCCAGCATGGTGTAGAGCCACAACCTCCCAAGAATCATTAAAGACCGGAGAACCAGAGGAGCCTTGCAGGGTCGAGGTTATATACTGCACCACATTACCGCCCACGTATTGAACAAAATTGTTCTGAAGAGAAATCTGCTTGGGTTGTCCCAATGGATGCTGAATAATATTGACTCGGCTACCATTGCTAATCATTGCTTGAGGTAATAGTCGTACCCAACCCCATCTTTGTCCCGGTTCTCCATCAAGTTGAACCAAAGTGTAATCTAAGGTTTGGTTGGTATAAAAAACTCCATTAGGTTTAACACGATACTCATCAGTTGCTTGAGCTTCTCCCATAAAATTTTCTTCGTAGTTAAAACGGAAAATTGTCTCAGAAAGTAAAGGTGAATCAGGCAGAACATGATTGTTGGTCAACAACAAATCTTGAGCCACAAGAAAACCTGTACCTGACCAGCGACTTTGGCTGGTTCGCACCCCAACATACGCAACTGACCGCGCGACCTGAAGTCCCTGCTGCAAGAATGATATCGGTCGCAGCGTATTCTCACCTATAATTTTTTCTAATACATCCGTAGGAGTTTCTCTTCCCCGCCATTTATCGATAACAGGTAATGCTGAGATTGGGGTCATCATGTCATACTTTGTCAGCAGCATATCCACAAAAGATTGCTGCTGAAGCCCTACCAAGCTTTTCAAGGTATTCAAGAACAGGCCAAGCGCCTCGTGGTCATAGGTTAAACGTCCGTAATTAGACAGGTAGTTAACGATTTCACTAACTGCAATAAATGGAGCACCCGAAAGATCGAGCATTGGTATCAACGGTTTCAGCCCTGCTAACTCCAAAATTTGCTGGCGCGATCGCTCTGTCCCCAGTTCTTGTAAATCTTTTAGCAGAGTTATTAATTGTTTACGATCTTCAATTTCGAGATTGACCATATTTTTAGTATTTTAATAAAAATATTTTTACTACATAAAATAAAAACAGGCTTTGAATATACCAGTTGCACAAAATTATAACCAGCTTAATGCTTCCCGCTAGCAATTAACACCTGAAATAAAAAAGCAGATCGCCCCTTCTCCAAAAACACAAAGGTCGATCGCCCTTTTCACCCAAATTTAGACCTACGCACCTCAACAAAAGAAACCGGGTTTTTCACTAAACCTGCCATTTCCATGCAGTATCTTCGCAAAAAACCCGGTTTCTGAGCTCTCAGGCCCAAGTTTTATTAGTGACTATGCCCGTGCCCGCCATGAGAATGCCCGTGATCACCATGAGAATGCCCACCATGAGAATGCCCACCGTGAGAATGTCCACCGTGATTGTGTCCGTGATCGCCATGAGAATGACCGTGATCGCCGTGAGAATGGCTGTGTTCGCGGTGCGCCGAAGCCAAACTCGGATTAACAGCAACCGCAGTCTCACTCAACAACGCTTCAATCTGCGGATTTGCCCACTCTGCCGCCATTTTCAGAAACTCTGGATGGTCATTTACGCAAGGTAATTTGCGGTAAGTAACTCCTTGACGCTGTTTCTGCAAAGACTCAATAATGTGGTCAACATCTAACAATGTTTCGTGATTTTCTGTCGCAAATCCGATCGGCATAAAGACGATCGCAGTTGCACCCAAATCAATCAAATTCTTCGCCGCCAACGTCGCATCCGGCTGTGTCCATTCAATCAGGGGTGTGTCGTGATTCAGCCAACCCACCGAAATCAAAGGATAGCGATACATCAAACGTTCCCGCACGCGATCGTACAAAGCTTGACTTTCCACAATACCCGAAGTAAAGCCCTTCGCCTTGTGCGGACAACCGTGATTCATCAGCACAATCCCAATCTGAGAAGGCAAATGCGCTACAGCTAAATCGTTCTTAATTTCCTCTTCAACCAAATCCGCCATTAGCTGGATGTAAGCAGGTTCATCGTAAAAAGAAGGAATGTAGCGCTGTCCTTTTACCCAATGTTCTTTGCCATCAAAGGTTTGTGCTAAAGCTTTATTCACCTGTTCGACTGCAATGCCGCTGGTAAAAACAGAATCAACTACCAACAGCGGATAAATCAGAATTTTGTCAAATCCTTCTGCTTGAATTTGAGGGATTACTTGTTCCGGCAAAAACGGCGCGCAAAAGTTAAAAGCTTTGAACACTTTTACTTTATCGCCCCATTTTTCCTGTAAATTCTTTTCAATCCCGGCGCGCTGCTGTTCAAAAATTGCATTGTGCGGCGAAACGAATTGACCGTGTTGGTGACTCCACTCGTGCAAGTCAAAGATTGCTAAAATCTTCGCCAGCGGCGGATAAATCCAAAGCGGTACTGGCGCAAACTTTGCCGTAAGCAAATTTAAAGCTTGTTCGTTGTAGTTGGCAAAATCGTCGTAGCTTTCGACTTCGCCATAACCCATCAGCAATACAGCAACGCGATCGTTACTTGCGGGTGCTGCAGATGTTTTGTACTCGATTTTTTCTGGAGAAGCAACCACTTTGTATTCCTCAATTTTATTTATTCTAAGAGATCCAGGCAGGATGAAGGGGGAATCGGAGATTTTTCATTGTGTGCGATCGCACGACTGACGTGCGCGGGGCTGATTCCCGGTTTCTGCGCCCATACTTCCCGGTTAAACCTCTTATTTATCCTAGAAACCGGATTGATGGGCATCAGTCCTAAGTAGGTTTTTTGACCAAGAATTTCTTGATGGTACCCGCCACGTGATTTATCCGTGGAATCAATCCCAAATCGAAAATCCTCAAGCCTCCGCATTTATCCGTGGGGTCAATCTCAAATCTAAAATCTCAAATCTAAAATCGATTGACCCTGACCCGAAATTCGTAGGGCAGCTAAGCTGGCAGGCCTCTTAATTTTCACAGTCCTGTTTGTTTAAGCTTTTGTGGGGTCAGCTTCGACGCCGCCGGAAAAGTTAAATCTAAATACAGAACTGCTTAAAACTAGAATCAGCCTTTGCTAAGCTTGACAGGAGATGGGGCGGGGGGGGATAAGTTTCATGTTTTCTTAAGACTCCCTGACCTTGCCTCAGATTAAAGCTGTTTGGAGCGTTCCCAGCTTTTAACTTGGGGGGATACTCTTCAAACTTGACTCTATTATAAGTTTAACACCCTATCCCCTGGGGTAGTATATGATATAATAGCTATATGATAAAGTTATGTTGCGAACTATATTAACTTTCTTGACGAACTATGAGACTGGTAATTTGCCCCGGAGTCCACGAACCAAAGCTAACCGACTGTTTCCTGGCGGGACTTTCGGGGCTTTGGGGAGTGGCAGCCGATCGCCAAAACCAGCAAATAGTCGATCGTGTCAAGATTTTTCCCGCTCATAAATATCCGCCTTTTTCACCTCTTGACATATTGCACTTTTTGTGCAGCGAAGAGTTAGCAGGAGAAAGTCTAGTATTTGTCAGCTTTTCGGCAGGAGTAGCCGGGGCGATCGGGGCGGCTTGGATGTGGCAGCAACTCGGCGGCAAAGTCGGGGCATTTTTTGCCTTAGACGGTTGGGGAGTACCCCTGGGGGGCAATTTTCCCATCCACCGAATCAGCCACGATCGCTTTACGCACTGGAGTTCAGCCATTCTCGGTGGCGGTGGAGAAAGCTTTTATGCAGATCCCGCGATCGAACATTTGGATTTATGGCGAGCTCCCCAAACGGCAAAAGGCTGGCAGGTCAGCCAAACCACCGCCGGCGTTGAGACTGTCGCACCCACAACCGCAGCAAAATTTTTAGTCCACCTATTGAAACAATACGGAGTCCAATCAGTTGTTTAATCTTAATTTAGTATCATCAGCGATCGCACCTATTGCCACCATCGCCCGCCTCGACAATTCTGTCACTTCAGGCACAACAAACACCATCAAACAGTGGTTGATATTTAGTGCCTCAGCATTTTTAGTCTCAATTCCAGTCTTCGTGCAAGCACCGTTAGTGCGCTTATATCCAACGATCAGTTTGCTGTCAACTATCCCCTGGTTCGTTCTGAGTTTAATTCTAATTTTTCGCCCCAAAACACAACTTTGGGGAGATTTATTATTAGGATTTGCCGGATGTTGGCTCGCAGGTTCTATCTATTGGGGCTGGTTTAGATGGGAACCAATTTTACATCTACCTATAGAATCAATTGGCTTGCCTTTTGCTATTTGGTGCTTGGGCAAATCTTGGGGAAAAGTGGGCGGCTATTTTTATTTAGGTTCGCTCTTGGGCACTGCCATTACTGATTTATATTTTTATTTAACTGGGTTGATGCCCTACTGGCGGCAAGTGATGCACGCAGAACCGGAATTAGCAATGCCGATTTTTCAAAGTGCGATCGGTCAAATTGAAACTCCTTGGGGGATAGGCTGTGCTTTAGTTTTAATCGCTGTGCTGCTAACAGTCGGTTTGCTGAGTTTGCGAGATCGAGAACTGCACTGGCGCGCTTTCAGCGGAGCAGTTTTGAGCACTCTTTTAGTAGACGGCTTATTTTGGCTAGCAGCCTCCGCAGCTTAAGATTTATAATTGGTTCCTATGTTGGTAATTTTTGACCGCAAATGTGGGCGGATTGACGCAGGTTAACGCAGAGTTTTTTGATGGATATAGCCTTGAGATTCCTGACTTTTTTTTAAGAAGTCGGGAATTTGGGCATTTACTGAACAATTATGAGTTAAAATCTAAAATCTAAAATCTAAGAATCCCAAATCAATATCATGTCTTTCATTTCAATTCGCGGTGTAGAACATTATTACGAGTGGATAACGGCAGATAACACGGCCCAACCTAGCGGTAAACCAGTGATGGTATTCCTGCACGGCTGGGCGGGCTCAGCGCGCTACTGGGAAAGCACGGCCCGGGCTATTGCTGATGATTTTGATTGTTTGCTCTACGATATGAGAGGTTTTGGTCGATCGCCCTTGCCAAAAGAGCCTCCTGAGTCCAGCTACGAACTCGAAACCTACGCCCGCGACTTAGCTGAATTATTAGAATCTCTGAATTTAAGCCGCGTCTTTCTCAATGCTCACTCCACAGGTGCATCAATTGCTACTTTATTTCTCAACCTTTACCCCGAAAAAGTAGAAAAAGCAATTCTCACTTGCAGCGGGATTTTTGAATACGATGAAAAATCTTTTACAACTTTTCACAAATTCGGTGGCTATGTGGTAAAATTTAGACCCTCTTGGTTGGCATCCATCCCGTTTGCCGATCGGCTATTTATGGCCCGGTTTTTGCGCCGTTCCCTGCCCACAGAGGTAAGTCTGGCGTTTCTCAAGGATTTTTTAATGGCAGACGAGCAAGCTGCTATAGGTACAATGGTGACGGCCGTCAGCAAAAGAGCAGCCGAGGAAATGCCCCAAGAATTTGCGCGGCTGAGTGTTCCCACACTGCTTGTGGCCGGAGAATTCGATCAAATTATCCCCGCCATCATGGGAGAGCAAGCAGCCTCCCTCAGCAAAAAAGTAGAATTTGTTATAATTCCGAATACGGCTCACTTTCCGATGCTGGAGGATGCCGCAACATACTTGCAGCGAATTCGAGAATTTTTGCCAGCAGCGGCTTAGCTGAGTTATTGTTCATCTAATGTACGATCGGACAAGCAAGCTTTGAGAACGGCTTTTGCTCCGATCTTAATTTTTAATTCCTAATTTCTTAAAGCGAAAGGTGGTACAATGAACGACCTCGACCAATACTATAAAGTGCTGGGACTGTTGCCGGGAGCTTCCAGAGAAGAAATTAGCCAAGCCTACAAGGATTTAGCGTTCATTTGGCACCCCGATCGCATCCCCAAAGACAATCCCAGACTACTACAGAAAGCTGAAGAAAAGATTAAGGAAATTAATCAAGCTCGCGAACAATTGCGATCAATTCAACCAAGAGGTCAGAATCAGAACGTTCAGCACAAACATACTCAGCACAAACACACCCAGCACCAAAATACCCAGCACAAACACACCCAGCACCAAAACACTCAGCAACAAAACGCTCAGTACAGAAACACTCAGCAACAAAATACCCAGCAACAAAACGCTCAGTACAGAAACACTCAGCAACAAAATACCCAGCAACAAAATACTCAGTACAGAAACACTCAGCAACAAAATACCCAGCAACAAACTACCCAGCAACAAAATACTCAGTACAGAAACACTCAGCAACAAAATACCCAGCAACAAAGTACCCAGCAACCCAATACTCAGTACCAAAACACTCAGCAACCCAATACTCAGTACCAAAACAATCAGCAACCCAATACTCAGTACCAAAATACTCAGTACCAAAACAATCAGTACAGAAATACTCAGTATCCAAACACCCAGCACCAAAACACCCAGCCACCACCGGCCAACCCTAAAGAACCCCGCTACTCTTCTGAACCCTCTTCAGGAAAATATCCTGGAAATTATGGGGGAAACTATGGGGGAAACCCTGCAGGGCCCTATTCAGAGGCGTCCCGCTACCAATCGCAGCCGCCGCCATCTCAGTCTTACCGCCAAGCTGGGCCGCAAGCTCCCGATTTGAGCGGTTCCAACTTCAAAGGAGCTTCCTTAAAAGAAAAGGATTTTTCAGGAAGAAACTTGAGCAATGCAAACCTGAGTGAAGCCGACTTAAGTGATGCTTTTCTACACAACGTCAATCTCACAGGCGCGAATTTGCACCAAGCAAACTTGTTCAGGGCCAATTTGTTAGGAGCTTGTTTGATCAATGCCAACTTGAGAGAAAGCAACTTAATCGGAGCCGATTTGAGCGGTGCTGACTTGAGCGGTGCTGACTTAACAGGAGCGAAAATCGGTTACGGCGATCGAGTTATGGTCAAACTTACCCGGACTACATTAACAGGTACAATCTTACCCGACGGTACTGTTCATAGCTAAATTATTTAGTTTTTAGTCAGTGGTTGTAGACGCGGGTTTTACCCGCAATATTTGCTGCAACTCCAAACACAAAAAAATCCGCCCTTTGCGAATTTGGGATAAAAACTTATATTCTGTCCGCTAGAACAACCGCCATAAAATTGGTTCGTAGTGAGGGCATTCGTCGTCAGAATTGTATGAGGACTTGCATTCCTCGCTGCGTACCCATAATGCTTAAATTACTTGAGATGATATTACGCGATCGCGATCGCACAAACCGAGTTTTTTTTACCCGGTTCAACAACTGCAACAAGGTCTTTTCCTTCATCAAACCCCCTTTCTGTCTCCAACACGGCTCCTCGATATTCATATTACAGCAACCGCCAAAATGCTTCCTGTTCTATTTTTTCCTTCTTCCTTCTTCCTTCTTCCTTCTTCCTTCTTTCTTCTTTTTACCCTGAGCGAAGTCGAAGGGCCTTCTTCCTGACATCCGTTACATCCGTTATATCCGTTACATCCGTTACATAATCCGTTGCCGAACTTCCTTCAGTTATTAATTACTTCCGGCACGGCGATTGCGTAACTTTCGTCCAGCAGCCAGCATAGCGCCTCCCGCCATCAAACCCCCCACAGTCATCGGTTCGGGAACCGGCTCAGGTTGAACCGTCCCCACAGAACCGCCTTTAATAAATACAGCAGAATCTAAATAGCCATCGCCCACATCTTTAATGCGGATGCTGAGAACATTCGTCTGATTTTGCTTGAGCAAACCCTCAAAACCTAAAACTTTAGTAAAACCGTCGAGCTTAACAATGTTAGCAGCAATACCTGTCAAACTTGGGTTGTCAATATAGTCTGGGTGATATGTAGAGCGATTATATGGATCTGGAACCAGATTATTAATCGTAACTGTTTTTCCGTCGCTCAATTGGGCCAAATTAGTGCCGTTCAGCAGCAGTTCAAAATCGTCATTATATTCTTCATAAGCGCCGAACTCAGGAAACTCCTCAGAAGCAAATACATATTCAAAGAACAACTTTTGAACCGTGCTATCAGCAAAAAAGCTGAGGTTTAGCTGAGTCACATCCCCCCGTTCACCCTTAGCACCAAAGTCCGTGCTTAAATCGCTGTCCTTTGTCGTGAAGTTATCTGTCTGATTCGTACCCGGTATATCGGCGACTCTACCAGTGCTCAGAACAACACCTGATGTCAAACCGAAGGGGTCATTAGTGAAAGTACCAAAAGCAGCCGAATTACCCGTAGTTGAAACAGAGAAATTACTCAACCCGGCTGTATTAGCTCCCAATAAATTATTTTTTAAAGTCTCAGCGTTATTAGTTGCCCCTACCGAAAATGCCATTGCTGGCGCTGCCAACAAACTCAGAGCAGTAGTTAATGTAGCTGTTAAGGCAGCAATTTTGTGAGTAATTATCATAAATTTTTCCTGGAAGATACACACCTGATCCTATGCACAACTTAATTTTTACATTATATAAGTATCAATGTCTAGTGCCTTTACAATAACTTTACACATAAGTGTATATACGCTTTCTGTGGTTAAATTTTTTGGTACTTCCTGGCAATTAGTCAGCCTATAAACCTCATGGCAAAAATACGGATTCAAAAATACACGTACACAGACTAATAATTTCATGACTGACGCACGGGAAACCCAAAAACCCCGGTTTTGATACCGTTGGCGCTCTCCCAAATGACTAATGACTAATGACTAATGACTAATGACTCATGACTAATGACTAATAGCTAATGACTCATGAGTCATGAAAGATGACCTCGCCCAAAAAAACTATACAAGCCCCCGATTCCTGTCGTAGAGAGAACAAAATTTTTGACCCTAGTTCCACATCCCAGATTCATCTGTGGAGTAGATATAAAATCCTTCGACGCTCGCGCGGATCGACGGCTCACCCCCGTCTAAAATCTAAAATCTCTAATCGACTGACTCATGACTAAAACCCCCTTGCTTCTCCTTCCCCGCGCCGATCGGCAGCCCCCTCCAACCAACCGTCTGCAGTCAGGACGATCGCATTGGCATTGCCCCAGCCCTCACCTTCGACAATCTGGTGTCCCCGCCGCCGCAACTCCGAAAGCGTCGCAGCCTCAAAACCTCCCCGTTCCACCCTCAGCCGATCGGGCTGCCACTGGTGGTGTATCCGAGGTGCAGACACAGCATCGCCGACAGTCATGTCATAAACCAACACATTAAGCACAATTTGCAGCACCGTGGTAATAATCGTGCTGCCTCCGGGAGCCCCCGCAGCCAGACGAAATTTGCCATTTTCTGTCACGATGACCGGCGTCATGCTCGATAAAGGAGTCTTCCCTGGGGCGATCGAATTTGCCTCCCCGCCCACCAAACCAAACAAATTCGGCACTCCCGGCGCGGCTGCAAAATCATCCATCTCGTTGTTGAGCAAAATTCCCGTACCCGCAGCCACGACTCCACCCCCAAAACCGCCATTCACTGTAAAAGTTAAGGATACCACATTGCGCTCTTTGTCAACTACCGTTAGGTGGGTAGTTTCGGGAGACTCCCACACAAAGCGGCTCAAAGTTTCAGCGTCAACAGCTTTTACCTCGCTGGAGGGTCTGGCTTTTGACATTTGGATTTGCGATCGTCTCAATTTTGCATAATTGGTGCTAGTCAGAGCTTTGACCGGTACCCTCACAAAATCCGGGTCGCCCAAATACTCAGCCCGATCGGCATAAGCAATCCTCATGCTCTCCGCCAGCAAGTGCAAAGTATCTGGACTCTGCCTCCCCAACCTCTTGAGATCCGTATCTCCCAGAATATTTAAGATTTGCAACAAATGAACGCCGCCGGATGAAGGAGGCGACATCGCGCAAATTTCGTAGGTGCGAAAGTTGCCGCAAACCGGATTTCGCCAAATCGGCGTATAGTTTTTCAAATCTTCGAGAGTGATAATGCCGCCGTTTTTAGCCATATCGGTGGCGATCGCCCGCGCAATGTCCCCGCTATAAAAACTCTGCGGATTTTGTGCAATCTGCCGCAAAGTCCGCGCCAAATCCCGCTGCACCAAAAGCTCACCCGGCTGGTATAAAATGCCACCACGAGTAAAAACCTCCCGCGCCGCCCGGTTTTTTTTGAGAACATCCTGTCGTCGCCCGGTAGCCGTGGTAAACCGCGAACTTACCGGAAAGCCTTTTTCAGCCAGGGCGATCGCCGGCGCCACCACCTGGGCCCAAGGCAACTTACCATACTCGCGGTGCACCGTATAAAGTCCAGCAACAGTACCCGGAATACCCGCAGCCAAATGCCCGTCCAGACTTGCCCTTTGGCGCACCTTCCCTTGCTTGTCGAGGTACATATCCCGCGCCGCCCGTTTCGGAGCTCGTTCCCGGAAATCCAGCGCTTGCACAGTCCCCGTTTCCGCCCGTCGCAGCAGTAAAAAACCCCCGCCACCGATACCCGCCGAAAAAGGCTCCACCACAGAAATTGCCAAAGCCGTAGCAGCCGCCGCATCCACTGCATTGCCGCCCTGTTGCAGCAGTGCCAGCCCCGCAGCGCTCGCCAGAGGGTGAGCTGAAACTGCCATCCCCTGTTTGCTGCGCTGTTGCTGCAAGGTTGCCTGTAGCTGCTGCTGGCAGCCACCCAACACCAAGACTGTTAGGCAACAAGTATAAATTCGCACTTTACTCAAGAAATTTGGCAACATTTTTTACGGGTGAGAAGAGGCTTTTTTATAGTATAATTATACTCTTGTGTTCCCTAAGACCTAGCGGTACAGAGTTCAATCGCAGCTAAATTACCTGTTATGGCAGACGGGGAAACGATTTGACCCTGAGAGGCGATCGCGGTGAAAGAGAAATAAAGAAATGAGGGACAGCTTAGGGCAACTTAATAAGTAAACAAGTTAGAAAAAGCATCTTTTTTGAGAAAATCCTGATTTGAAAAAAGCTGATTAACGCAGAAAAACGGCGTGGCTGATTTACTGTAGGAAAAACTAAAGATGCCAATCATATAAACCAGGATTCACGGTTATGAATTTTCAAATTATTTGTGTTTCAGAGCGTGATTTAGCAACAGCAAAACCCTCAGTATTTTAGGTAATGGCTAGGGTAATGCAACACATATAGCAATCCTTGCAGGAGTCGTAAATTTTTTACCCCACCCCAACCCTCCCCGAACCCGCTTGCTCGGGAGTAAGAAATTCACCAATGATTTAGGATTGCTATAGCAGACTTAAAAGATGCGATCGAATTTAGGACAATTCCAGTCCCCGGTAAAAACCCTCAATCCCTCGCACCCGTCGCCTTTGTGTCAGAAAAATGGCCCGCCAAATAATAGTCTGCACTCCGCCTGCTAAGGGCTGTCCCCTCCTTATGGCAGATCGCACTGATGTCCGTAAACCTGTTATATTGGCAGTATGTAGGCAAGTTTCCTTACTACAGGTACTTGCAAGTAAATGAGTCAGAGTGTCTGCTTCGAGACTATACTTCGGCGCACAACTACCAAACCACACCTTAATGCAAGTTATGAACAGCCAAAAAGTCAGCGTAATCATTCCTGCATTCAATGCTGCCGACACTCTGGCCGAGACAGTTGCCTCCGTACTCAATGGTACCCACAAGAATCTAGAAATTTTAATTGTTGATGACTGCTCTACTGACGCTACTGACAAAGTTGCTGCGAAGCTGGTAGAGCAAGATTCGAGAATTCAATACTTTCGGAATCCCCAAAATTACGGGGTTTCTAAGGCGAGAAATTTAATGATATATCGCGCCACAGGCGAGTATGTAGCGTTTATCGACAGCGACGATACCTGGGAACCCAATAAGTTAGAAGTTTGTTTGAAGATGCTCGCAGACAATCCCGAAGTCAAATCTGTGGCTCACGCTTTGCGGTATTTAGACAAGCGCGGCAACAAGTTGAGTTATATTCCCACCTATCCTACAACTAAAGCAGAAATGCAGGCGATTAAGGAGACAGGCGAAAGTCCTTGGGTTTTCCCCTCTTCTGTTGTAGTCGATCGCTCTATTCTACTCCAAGAAGGCGGGTTTCCAGAAGATTGGGAGGTAGGAGAAGATACAGCGTTATTTACCAAAATTGCTCAAAAGTACGGTTTGCTAGCGGCGACAGAACCTTTGGGAAATTATCGGATTAGAGGGAACTCTCTCACAGATAAGCACTGGCTGAAGAAGCGCATAGCTTCTGATTGTGTCAAGGAAAACCAACTGCGGCGCTTGCGGGGAGAAAAAGAGTTATCGCTCAACGAGTACGAAGAGCAATGCTTTAAGAATTTGCCGCTTTTGCAAAGGCTTAACAAATTTCGAGAAGTTTTGGCACTGCACTACATGAGAAAGCTGGGACAAAGTTGGTTAAATCGGGAGGTTTTGCCGACTATTGTTTACGGCGTCGCTACCACAGTGCTCAATCCTCAAGCTACTGTGCACAAGTGGAAATGGATGAAGACTCACGAAAAGTTGAGTCATCAAACCGCAGAAGGTATCAGTCATTCGCCACAATTAAACCCCCAGCGATCGCCTGAAATCGGGGGGCTGTCCTAAAGGATGTTATAGTTGTATGCGGGTTTAGTTAAGAAATTAGGTGCTGCCAATAAAGCCGAATCGACGCCGATCGCCCAGAGACTGGTTAATACGCGATATTCGGGTTTTGAGCCGTATTTGACTGTTAATATCCTGTCGGGTCAATTACCCGCAATACCAGCTAGAGCGGCTTGCAGCCGTGCGATAGGACACCATATACAAATCTTTGAAAGCCGCGACGCGATCGGATGTCAGCCTTGAGTTATTCGATCGCCAACTTCAACCCTATACAGGGCGCAAATAGCAGCGAGCCCGCGCCGTGCTATTTGCTGCAAAAACAGTTACACTAAATATCATAATATAAGTAAAGAGCAAAGTTTTTTGAATAAAAAAATGGGTAGCAAACCCCTTTTTGATGCAGAAAATAAAAGCAAAAATTTATAAAACATTCGACCTTCTACCTTCAGAGGACGATCGCATTTTTACTTTGAATTAGATTTAATTTATGGACTGGCAAGAAATTTCTGGTAACTGGGTATTAATTCCTTCAAGACCGATCGCGATCGTACATTTTCTCGGCGGTGCATTTGTGGCGACAGCACCCCAACTCACCTATCGCTGGCTGTTAGAAGCTTTGGGGAATCAAGGATATGTTGTAGTCGCCACGCCGTTTGTCAATACTTTGGATCATATTGCGATCGCCCGCGATGTCCTCAACAAATTTGAAAATGCCCTCGATCGCCTGCAGGCCACTAAATTGCTCAAATCTTCCTATCTCCCGATTTACGGGATGGGACACAGCATGGGATGCAAACTGCACTTGCTGATCGGTTCTGTGTTTGACATAGAAAGGGCAGGCAATATTCTGATCTCTTTCAACAATTATGCGGCATCCGAAGCAATCCCGATCGTCGAGCAAATTTCCCCCGTCTTTAAAGTCGAGTTTACCCCTTCCCCGCAAGACACCAATCGCCTCGTCCAAGATAGCTATCAAATCCGGCGCAATCTTTTAGTCAAATTTAACGGCGACAACATCGACCAAACCCTGCTGTTGACCAAACTGCTAAAAGCACGATTTCCCGACATGATTACAGTTCAGACTCTAGCCGGCAACCATCAAACGCCCTTGGGGCAAGATGTTAGCTGGCCTGTGGGTCAAATTTTTACACCCTTCGACGCGATCGGGCAGTGGGTCAAACAAGAAGTGTATCGAGAATTAAATGAATTAAAACGGACAATTCTGCTGTGGCTGAATCCTCTGTCCAAGGATTTTAAATCTTAAAGTTCAGATTTTAGCTTGGTGACATTAAATTGAAAAATTACGCATAAACTCTATCTGTAGGGTGCTTATGGCGCACACACTACTTAGGAATTACGCATAAACTCTATCTGTAGGGTGCTTATGGCGCACCTTACACTACCAATAGTGTTAAAAAGCCGTTTGCGTAAGTCCTAAAACTGCCAAGGGATGTCTCAGCTATGCACTCATAGCCGCGATGATCCGACTTTTCCGACTTTTCCGACTTAAAAGATCCGACTTTTCCGACTGACATGAGCCTGAGTGGTGAGTCAACATGGTGATAGGTGCATCTGAGGCTAGGTAAATTACGGCCTAAATTAATCGCCAGTTGTTTGTCCACTTAGAGTGTCGGCACCCACAGATGTTAATTTCTAGTTCTGCATCAGTCCCTTCCTCATGCACTCCAGATATAGATTCAGCTTTTTGGAAATTATGGCAAGATAATCAAGATTACCTTTACCGTTGCTGTCGCAAGTGGATGGGCAACCCAACCGATGCGGAAGATGCCCTCAGTCGCGCCATGCTGAAAGCTTGGGAGAAAGCAAGAGATGGTACGGATGATATCA
Organism: Microcoleus sp. D2_18a_D3; assembly: GCF_036702455.1. Taxonomy (NCBI): domain Bacteria; kingdom Bacillati; phylum Cyanobacteriota; class Cyanophyceae; order Oscillatoriales; family Microcoleaceae; genus Microcoleus; species Microcoleus sp. D2_18a_D3. Next base: position 51,400 of record NZ_JAUBTK010000011.1, on the reverse strand, counting down.
AAAACTTTAAGGCTTGGTTAACCAAACTGACTTATAACCTGTGCGCCGATATCCATCGAGAGCGCAACAGGGGTGCAGTAGGAGTTGAAAGTTTAGACACCATTGCTATAGGAAACGACACCGAATTAATTAGCCCAGAAGAAACACCTGTTCGCGCTGCTATGCGGGGAGAAGTCGAATTATTTTTTCGCGAGGCAATAGATGAGTTGCCAGATAGATTGCGCGAGACTTTTCTTCTCCATTTTGAATCAGGGCTATCTTATCCAGATATTGCAGAACAGCTTGGTATATCTTACGATAACGTCCGCAAGCGAATTTCCCAGGCGCGGGCAATTTTGCGTCAGCGGTTCAATGAAAATTTCGGTGAAGAGGGGACTGACTCGGATTTGTCTAATCCTAAGTCGAGGTTTTCTCCTCAGTCTGCCAAAGGGAAAAAGTCTCTGAATATTGTTGAAAAAAAAACGGTAACAGAGGAGATTGAAAAAAGAGAAATCGTTGCAGGTGGGGAAATTCAAGAGCCGGTTTTAGTGAATGCTCAATCTGATGGCGAGATAAAAGAAAGAGAAATTGTTGCCGGTGAGGAAAAGCAAGAAGCGGCGGTGTGTGTTTTGCATCTAAGCGCGAAGGATTATTCGCCCCTACGGATATTGGCTAATAGTCTGGGGGATGACAGCGAAAAAGCGATCGCCCCTAACGCCTACAGCCGATTGCTTTCTGAGTCTGGGGAAAGCCAAAAACCTCTTGGTGTGGAGGCATCATTAATGCAGCCTGCACAGGGCTGTTGTACCATCAGCGACTGCAATCCGCTGTATTCCCACTTTTTCAACAGAGAAAAACCATACTCGATCGATGTTCGATCGCCCGAAATGCGATCGCCCCAGGGTGCAGGAGGCATATCGCGCAACGGTGCGTCTGCTGTATCGCTTTTTCCACTGTACAGGAGGATGTGGGCAGACAGTGGCGGCTGGCTTTCTTCCATCTGAAAAATAGGCAGGCAGAAAATCGCTTTAAATCAGTAGTGCGTAGGTTGGGCCCGTGGAACGAACCCTCCGTTTCACTCCGCCCAAGATTTTCCTTAACCCAAGCGTATTGGGCATTAATGCTGCCGCGAGCTGCAATCCCCTATATTCTCGCTTTCTCTATGACTGGCGCGATATGGCGCTAGGCGGAATTTGGCATGGAAAAATTCGGCATCCCGTTTCCTCAATCTAGATTTTCAGGAAGAGATGGACTGCGTAGCAAGAATTTGTCAAACCCTCCCTCGAACCGGGTCATCCCCCAAAGGTTAGAGATGTCATCTATCTAAAGACTGAATTATTCACAAATCGCCTTCGGGAAACGTCTAACTAATAGAACACAAAAAACCAACCCTGGAGTTGAAAAATGATGATTCGTCGTATTGCTTTCGTTAGTGGTCTCGTTATTCTCAATGCTTTTGGTTTCGCTACCGTAGCCCGTGCCGGTGAAGGTGGTGTGGCAGGTTCTGCGGCTTTCACTGTTAACAACAATGCGGTTACAGGTGTCGCTGTCTCGGCTGCTGTGGGTAAACAAAGTGCTGCGGCTCATTCTTTCAACTACCTTCCTGCCACTAGCAACGGTTTACAGAACTCAGCCTTTGCAATTGGTACTGGGGGTCTACTGGATTTCACCGCTCTTGGTACTCGGGATGGCTTTAACATGGACACTAGCGCCGACCCCGCTCTCGGTAGCTTGCAAGGAAATACCTTCAGAGCCGGGTACACCATCCAAATTGGTACTCGTAATGGCGCTCCGGTGGTTACGTCTCCGGGGGCTCCGGCTCCGGAGGTTCAGCTTCCGGTGCAGGATAACTAGCAATTGAATTAATTTTTTCCCATCTCAAATCTGATATGAGGATCTCAGCGACTCGCGGCACAGAAAGTCAGGAAAGATCCTCATTAAGAGGGATTTTTTATCCGCAATACCTTCGGATGAATAACAGGACATTCCCCAGAGGAAACCCATGCTCAATACTTCAAAAACTATCAATCCAGCCACCAGAATTGTTGTTATCGATGCTGGAGTAGAAAACGCCGATCTACTCATTGAGGGTGTCATTTCCACTACTGAAGTTTTTGTCCTAGATGGGACTGCCGATGGCATCGAGCAAATTAGCCTTGTTTTACAACACCGTCCAAATACCGATGCCGTTCATATTATTTCCCACGGTTCCCCCGGTTGCTTGTATCTGGGAAATAGCCAACTGAGTTTAGATACCCTCAACGGCTACGCGACTCAACTGCAACAGTGGGATGTTGCCCACCTCGTCTTCTATGGTTGTAACGTTGCAGCCGGAGATGCTGGCGAAGAGTTCATCGCACGACTCCACAAACTAACAGGCGCTCAAATCGCTGCTACAGGACTCGGCGATCCTCTGTTGCTCAATAGCGGTGTGGTGACGACGAACGGTATTAGCTTCAGTAACAATTCAGCAATTGGCGGCTACGGCGGCAACTTCTGCGACTTTTTTGCACGCTGACCTCTGTAACTATTTCACCGCCAAGTTTTCAGGTGTGTATGGAGGTAAATTATCTCTTCGCTACTTTGACGCAAATTCACTATTTTTCAGGAGAAAGTATTTCATGCTAGGCAATCACGACTCAGAAGGCCCAATCGACTACCCCTTTTATAATCCAATCTCCGGTACACGCAATAACGACATTCTGCGGGGTACTGCGGCTGGTGACCAAATCGACGGTTTAGCAGGGAGCGATATCCTCTATGGTAACGCCGGAAACGATACCATCAATGGCGGTGGTGGCAACGATATTGTCTATGGTGGCAATGATAACGATTTGTTGCGCGGGGGTAATGGCAGCGATCGCCTTTACGGTGATGCCGGTAACGACCAACTCCTCGGCAATGCGGGTAATGACATCCTGTATGGGGGTGATGGAAATGATATCCTCAATGGCGGTGCAGGGAGCGATCGGCTCTACGGGGATGCAGGATTTGATACCTTTGTCCTTGCACCAGGAATGGGTCAGGATCTGATCTATGGCTTCCAAGGTAGGCAAGACAGAATCCGATTAGAGGAAGGTTTAACTTTCCGCGATTTACAGATTTCCCAAAGTGGTAGTTCCACCTTAATTAAAATTGCATCAACCGGAGAAACCCTCGCTTCTTTAGTTAACACAAATTCCTCCGGGATTTGGGAGGGTAATTTTATCGATTCCCCCCTTTATGAGGGCTGATTTTAGCGCTATCGCGCCTGTCTAATTGTCTAAATCCTGAAATTATCAGGTGCGTTAACTTCCGTTAGCGCACCCTTGATTCTGATCTTATAATTATTAAAAATTCCAAATATTCATGCCAATAAATATTTTTTTATTGCATCTATAGCGAACCTAAATGAATTATTTAATTCTTGTAGGGGCAAACCCCCCGTGGTTGCCCCGATCCGTGGGGGGTAGGCACGGGGAGTAGGGGTAGCACTACCCCTACATATTTGTACCAATGATTGAGAGCCTCTATATATAACAACAATATTAAAGCCACAAATTGAATTGTTATTAAATCATCAGGATATCAGGCTTGAATCACTGTATTAACTAATATATTTAATCCCTACTTGCCGCGCTTTTAATGATGATTAACCTCCTCAAATTTATCGCTAACCCTACGGCGCTCCTCTCAACAGCATACAATGGTAGTATTCTCGTCGGTTTGACTCTCCTTAGCATCGCTTACTCAACCCCAGCCCTAGCAGAAACTCGCTCCAATTTACTCGACACATCCAATCAACTGGATTCCTCTGCTGCGAGTGTTTCCGACCTTCCAGAAACGAGCCCTTTATCAGAAATACCCAACTGGTTTACTTCTGCTACAAACCAGGAACCCTCATCCCCAAATTTAGCCCCTGAACCTGAACCCACAAAACCCCAATCAACTAATAATCCTAACGGATTGTCCCAACCTTCTGCCCCATCTACTGACCCCGATTACATTATTCCACCTCGCATCGCTCCCAGTGTTTCCGACCTTCCACAAGCCACCCCTTTATCAGAAACAACCAAGAGGTCTACTTCTGCTACAAACCTGGAACCCTCATCCCCAAATTTAGCCTCTGAACCTGAACCCACAAAACCGCCATCACCTAATAATCCTAACGGATTGACCCAACCTTCTGCCCCATCTACTGACCCCGATTACATTATTCCACCTCGCATCGCTCCAAGTGTTTCCGACCTTCCACAAGCCACCCCTTTATCAGAAACACCAAACTGGTCTACTTCTGCTACAAACCTGGAACCCTCATCCCCAAATTTAGCCTCTGAACCTGAACCCACAAAACCCCCATCAACTAATAATCCTAACGGATTGCCCCAACCTTCTGCGCCATCTACTGACCCCGATTACATTATTCCACCTCGAATCGCGCCCGACGAAAAACTTAGCCCCTTCACGACTACTTTACCTCTCAATGACATTCCCATCAGCCATCTAACTGAATGGGAGTTTAGTGGTTTCCATACTTTTGCTGACACCACAGACAGCGATATTTTTTTTAATGGCACTCTCAAACTTAACAGTCGAGTCAGTGAAAGTTTAAGCCGAAATAATATTTATAGAGTAGACCAAAAAGGCACTTATTTTCAACTGCGGACTGTTCCCCTAGAACGAACAATTACAACCACAACTACCGCACCCCAAACCATGACTGGGTTAGAAATTCAAATGAGTTTAACGGGGGCTTGTATTTTTCCCAACACTCCCAGTGACCAACAATGTACTTATACCCCAGGTTTAGTTATCGATCGCAATAGTATAGATCCAGAATTTTTCGTGCCTACCCGCGTCTTTCAAACGTCTCAGGTTGGGGAGGTTGTCAAACCGGAAACTTTGGCTTTTATGCAGCTTCCCGGCTTTCAAGGGGGAACCAGCAGTCAACCCATTGGCGTCGATTTTTATTTTCCCAATTCCGGTGCTTATCCGGGAAACAGCCAATCCCAAAAAACAAAAGTTGATAGAAAAGAAGAAGTTGACTATACGATTGCAGGTACTGTTTCCCGAGTTCGTCAAGTTGTTAAAGCCAACGATCGAGAAGCCGTTTTAGGACGGACGGTTCGAGGATTTACTCTCTTTGTTGATGATGAAAATCGCTGGCTAAATACGGCAATTCAAGCGGGCGCGCAAATTTTACCCGATGTCATTCCTGACCTAGAAGGCAGTAAAAATCCGGTTAATACTAATATCAACCGCAACTTGTTTTTAGCTGCTAATAATACTCGTTTACCAAGCAGTAGTTTTACGATATATTCCGCCGGACTCGGACGGGCCGAAAGTTTAACGCCTAATGTCACCAGCTTAAGTCAAGTTCCTAGAGCGAATTATAACAGCCTTTGGCTCGGTCTTTCTCCCGTGATCGATCGCAATATTGAAGATGGTCGAATCTTTTACGATCCAACAGGCCCACAAGTCACCCTTGTCGATGCTGGTGCAGAAGGTGGAGCAAATACCAATGTACAGTTATTCTCTGCGGTTAACCAAAATCAGTATTCTACGGCCAATTTGCAGAATTTTTATGCCCAAGTTTATTTAGGTTTTTTACAGCAAGATGTCAACTTTGTTAGAGAAAGTATCTATGGGGAAAAAACCTCTTACTATCCTCATCTCAGCTTTACCGGAAACTGGACGGGAGGTGAAGATATCCTGCGATACTATACGGGTGTGATTGCTTCAGAAAAGCCCAAACTATACCTCGGTGCTGATTACACGAGAAACACGCTAAACAATTGGAGTTTTCGCGGCGGTGCGATTGGTTATCTCAACCCCGATCGCGATTATTACAGCCAACTTTGGGGGAGTGTCGCCAAAACCTTTCGTTTCAGTAGGCGGGCAAATTTAACCTTATCAACTGGCTTTAATTATGCTCTCGATCAAGAAACAAGAATTGGTGATGTACTTAGTATTTCACCCGCTAGTGAAGTAGCCGTTAGCGCTCGCCTGAATTGGGGAATTATTTCTCTGGGTTTGACCAACTATTTTGGTGATATCCTACCCAATTCCTACGACGATCGCTTACTCGCTGAGTTAACCATCCGTCCTCTAAGCACTCTCACTCTGTCTGGTTATATCGCCCCCATCGATAAAAACTCCACTCGCTCTCTCTACGGTGCTAGTGTAAGTTGGCAACTGGAAAATAACTACAACAGTCCTACCCTATCCCTCAATTGGCAAAATAAGCAATATGATTATGGTGATGATGTTTTGGGGAATCGTTTATTATTGAATGATAATGTTTTTACGATCCTCTTTCGCATTGGTTCTCCAGCGAATCCGCTCTCTCGTTAATCTTACTCAGATTAGAAGCCAACTAATTTGCTAAAATAAAAAATCAGACTTCTGCCTCATCCCCGCCTGTGAACCGTTTGAGAAAATCTAGGCCAATAGGGACTCTCACCGAGATTATTGGTAACAAGTTAGAAGAAAGTAGATTTTGTCAATACCTCTTTGTGTATAAATATAATTAAAGAATAATGATAATCAAACAAGGAGTAAGGGGGGAGAGTCCGCCAACGGCCGACTCTTCCACCGACAGCGATTATCATTATTAATAATTTGTTCGCTTGACAGGCATTGTGGGCGGTCGAGCGAGTATAGTAGCACCGCCAGAGCACAGCAGCGTCGGGGCCAGCGATAATAGTTGTACCATGTTGGTATTATCAAACGATATAATTGACAAATAATTGAGCGATTGTGTAGGTCAGTAAATATGGCTAAAAGTCAAAAAACCAACCGTGACCACGCCAAAAAAAACACAAGACCAATGGTGGAAGATGAGGTAATTGCCTCGCAACTATCTGCATTATTAACACCAGCCATCACCTCACAAGAAAATTACTACCGTCAACTGGGTTTACGAGGGAGAATTCTCAACTTACCGTTGATGGTAGCAGCAGTATTAACCTTGCTGTGGCGAGACGTAGCTGGAGTGACAGAACTCACAAGAATGCTGGCAAGAGAAGGTTTTTTGTGGTGCAGGCATACGACAGTTAGTCAACAAGCAATGTCTCAAAGGTTTCTAAGTTTTCCTGCCACTTTATTTGAAGGAGTCTTCAAAAATTTATTACTAAGTTTAAGAACTGCTTGGTACAAGAGAAACCAACGACCCCTACCAGAAAGCATTCAATTTGCCTTGACCAAATTTTCGAGAATTTGGATAATAGATAGCTCAACGCTCGAAGCATTATTTTGCAAGCTCAAAAGCTTGGAAGATATACCTAGAGGGCAGTTGGCTGGAAAAATGGCAACTGTTATAGATTTAATAACCAGGCTCCCTGTTAATATTTGGTTTCTGGAAAACCGAGAGCTTCTGATGTTAAGCTTGAATAAAATCTTCTGCAATTTGTGCCAACTCAAACCTTACTATTACTGGATAGAGGATTTTATCATTTTAGCTTTTGGCTCAAATTAATTGAACGAGATATCCACGCTCATTACTCGTTTGAAAAAAGGAGCATCAATTAAAATAGAGCAAGTATTTACCAATAGTTATGAACTCCGAGATAGTCGGATAAGGCTAGGCTCAGGAACTTCTAAAACTCCATTTATTACCTTACGTTTGATTGAAATTCGTTCCGGTAAAATTTGGCATTCTTATTTGACAAGCGTGCTAGAACCTCATGTATTACCTCCCTACGTCGTCGCAGATTTATATCGCAGGCGCTGGAGAATTGAAGATGCTTTTAATACCGTCAAAAGACTCTTGGGCTTAAGTTATTTGTGGACGGGTTCTCTCAACGGCATTCAGCTTCAAGTTTGGGGGACTTGGATATTTTATGCACTCTTGGTTGATTTAGGTGATGCCGTTGCTGACCTGCTCTCTTTACCAATAGATGCGATTTCATTAGAGATGATTTACCGGGGTCTTTACCATTTTTATGTAGCCCGCCAACAACGCACCGGCAACTGACCCTCCAAAGTATTTCGCCGCGCCCGAAAACCAAGATTTAGGTATTGTTAAATCTCAACGAAAGCCCAATGTTAAGTTAATTGTTGCACCTTTCCCTGATCGACAGCGAGGCAACAACCAATTTTTCTTTGAGACATCTTCTCAAATCCCCTTGACAACTGCCATACAGGCTTAACTTGTGACCAATGCTCCCTGAGTGTCTTATCTGAACCGTATTGGAATATTTAGAACGCGAGGTTTCTCCTCACTTCCCTTTTTTCTCGCCATCTCTGATTATGGGATTTTTGGAAACGCAAAAAGATGTCGGGGAAACGTCGATGATTCGAGGGTTTAGGAAGTGGGTGAGGAGTCAAATTCAGTCAGGGGAATGAAAGGGATATTTATCTGTCTGAAAGCTTAAAAAATATTTTTTAGCTATAAATTCAAAAGAATACGCAGTCTTTCTTCTACCATCATTAATGTTGTGGGAGAAACTGTACCCCACAGTTCAAAAAATCTTTCTATACCGATCGATCGCACATCTTCACATTTAATGAAACTTCGCTGTCTAAGTCCTCCTTCTGGGGGGTTAACTTCGACGTGCCAGGGAATTCCTTTATCTTTCGATGTGACTGGTAGTACCACAACTAATCCCGAAGCACCCTGATTGAATAAATCTACAGATGTCACCAGACAGGGACGCTTGCCAGCTTGCTCTCTTCCTCGTGTTGGGTTCAAGTCAATCAGCCATATATCACCCCGTGATGGTTTGGCGGATGTCATTCTAAACCATCCTCTAAAGTGATATCCCAAGCTTCCCGTTCTTCAAGCTCTTCTTGCCAAGCTTCTGGGCGATCGCGTAAGGCAAGATAAGCTTGGTTGGCTGCTGCTAAAAACTGTTGTCTTCGGTATTGTTCGATCGCTTGTTCGAGAACTGTTTCGATTGGTTTTCCTGAGAGTGCAGAGATTTCTGCGAGGGTTTGATAAGATGTATTGCTAATTGTAACTGTAGAAGTTTGATCCATGTTACTTTTTTACTTACCTCGACGTTACGCAGCTATTATAGCTTAAAAGCTTGCGATCGCACAGGCGGGACGCCCGTGCCACGAAAAAAAACGCCTATATATCACAGTTAATCGACATCTAAATGCAGTTTTAGAGCAGCATTTACCAACTGCATGATTTCTTCACTCAAACTTCCCACTACATCGCTTTCGTGCTCAACGCCTAACGGCATCAAAGGTTATTTCAGGGCGGAGGCGGAAACAAAATTGACGGAGTAGGTTGTTAGTGCTCAACGCCTAACGGCATCAAAGGTTATTTCAGACTTAGAAACGAAACCGGGTGCGCTTCTTTCAGAGGTGATCAACGCCTAACGGCATCAAAGGTTATTTCAGTTCCTTGATTTCTGGAAAAAGCTGAAGGCAGAATTTGTGATCAACGCCTAACGGCATCAAAGGTTATTTCAGACATCGACATCAATGTGCGGACACTCAATTTCTCGGTGATCAACGCCTAACGGCATCAAAGGTTATTTCAGGGAAATATTCAGCCCGCAATTTTCTGCCTCGCGCTGGTGATCAACGCCTAACGGCATCAAAGGTTATTTCAGGAAAATTACCGCTGCTGAGTTGCTGCGTCCGAAGTCGTGATCAACGCCTAACGGCATCAAAGGTTATTTCAGGAATGTCGAGGCGGACAAGCAAAATTTTTGGTTCGTGATCAACGCCTAACGGCATCAAAGGTTATTTCAGTTGACCAAAGAAACTCTAAAATCAAATTTATTAAATGTGATCAACGCCTAACGGCATCAAAGGTTATTTCAGACGGGGCTAATCCCCGCTTCCAAGCAAGCGCTGATGTGATCAACGCCTAACGGCATCAAAGGTTATTTCAGCACAACTATTAGCTGTGAGTTACCGCTGCCCAAATTGTGATCAACGCCTAACGGCATCAAAGGTTATTTCAGCTCTTAAAACTCAGGAACGGAAATTTTATTTATGTGATCAACGCCTAACGGCATGAAAGGTTATTTTAGTTCTTGCGAGCCTAGAACATTTGCGGGTGTAAGTCGTGATCAACGCCTAACGGCATCAAAGGTTATTTCAGGCTTCTTCTAGCATGGGTTCTGCTAGATACCGCATGTGATCAACGCCTAACGGCATCAAAGGTTATTTCAGACCTTTACGCAGTAAAGTTTTTCCAATCAAAATCACGTTATCAACGCCTAACGGCATCAAAGGTTATTTCAGAGTCAGCGGGGTTGGAAATTGTCAAATAGAGTAGTGATCAACGCCTAACGGCATCAAAGGTTATTTCAGGAAACAGTATCGCCACTCGAAACAAGGGTAATTTGGTGATCAACGCCTAACGACATCAAAGGTTATTTCAGCTACGCCGAAAGCGGCTAAACCAATACCGTCAATCGCCTGAATGTGATCAACGCCTAACGGCATCAAAGGTTATTTCAGTTTCTGCAAGTCCGCTTTGCTCAACCGCAGAAGGCTGTGATCAACGCCTAACGGCATCAAAGGTGATTTCAGTTCTTTGCCGACAACACTGCTAATTGCTTCTTCGTGATCAACGCCTAACGGCATCAAAGGTTATTTCAGTGGGGAGTCGGTCGAGCTGATAAGTAACCACACAAAATTAATTACATAAAGACTCCTTGCTAGGCAAGGGTTTCAGTAGAAATATTGTGTAATTAATTCTGCACACCTACTTATCCAATCTCTTTGTGATCAACGCCTAACGGCATCAAAGGTTATTTCAGATACAAAACTGCTGTAGGAACAGTTTTCGCTAGCCTCTGTGATCAACGCCTAACGGCATCAAAGGTTATTTCAGCTTCTTTTTTGTGCCTAAAACTGCGGCAGTTTGCAGCGTGATCAACGCCTAACGGCATCAAAGGTTATTTCAGGTCCGGCAGCTACTCCGCCCTGATTGCTGATAATTGCGTGATCAACGCCTAACGGCATCAAAGGTTATTTCAGTTGACCAAAGAAACTCTAAAATCAAATTTATTAAATGTGATCAACGCCTAACGGCATCAAAGGTTATTTCAGGGTCACTGTATCCGTGTCCTTCTTATTGATGGAGTGATCAACGCCTAACGGCATCAAAGGTTATTTCAGGGTGAATGGCGGAGTTGCCAGCGGCGCTTCCTACTAGTGATCAACGCCTAACGGCATCAAAGGTTATTTCAGGTTTCGGTGCTCATTACACCAACTCGCGAAAGAGTGATCAACGCCTAACGGCATCAAAGGTTATTTCAGCCCGTCTCTTCCCAGTCTTTCACCCATTGAGGAACGTGATCAACGCCTAACGGCATCAAAGGTTATTTCAGAATTTTTGAAGCATTGCTCAATCCGGCTGAGGGAGAGTGATCAACGCCTAACGGCATCAAAGGTTATTTCAGGGTTGGCTGTATTGCCTTCTGCAACGGGGACAGCGTGATCAACGCCTAACGGCATCAAAGGTTATTTCAGGCTACGAGCGAACCGCCGGGAAGGGCAGGAAGTGACGTGATCAACGCCTAACGGCATCAAAGGTTATTTCAGTCGGCATTGTCTCGGTCTTGGCTTGTGATTTGTTGTGAGTGATCAACGCCTAACGGCATCAAAGGTTATTTCAGAGCAATTTCCGCGCTGTTGCTTTACACGCTCAACAGGTGATCAACGCCTAACGGCATCAAAGGTTATTTCAGCTTGGCCGATCGCCCAACCCCTTAAAGAATAAACCCTCCAAACCATTTTTGCAAGCACCTTGCCCGACTAAATCCTTAAAACCTCCTTCCAACATCAAAGCAGTTCGATCGCAGTGATCAACGCCTAACGGCATCAAAGGTTATTAGTAGGCCGATCGCCTAACCCCTTCCACAATAGACCCTCCCAGCCATTTTTGCAAGCACCTTGCCACACTAAATCCATTACTCAGGCCCGATCGCACTCCAGCAATCAACCCCAGCCAACACATCCGCCAGCAAAAAATCCCCAGCATCAGCCAAAACATAGCGCTGCCACCTAGTCTTTTTAGAACCCGCATGATCCACCCAGCAAGGCAAAGCCAAATACCCATTTCGATCTAAAATCAACCACTGACAAATATCAGCTTCAAACTCATCCCGCCACAGCAAAACAGAATTAATTAAATCCCGACTTTCCCCCAGCGAAACCCCACCAAATCTACTCACCGACTCCGGGCGCAAAATTGCCTCCCGCAATCTTTCCAACAGCTTGGGATTGCCAACATCCCCGCCAAAATCCACCCAAATTCCCAAATCAATACCAGTCAGCAACACCTGAAAATCCGGCCGCGCATTGCCCGCCGCAAACTCCTCCTTCGCAACTTTCACCCGCCGAACAGTCCGCAGCAAAGTCGAACTTTTGGGAGCAGACAAAAGGGCGATCGCAATCTTACAGCCGCAGTGAGAATAGCGGTTAATTTCCCCCACCATTGACAGCAGCATTCCGTACACCGTAGCCGGCGGCGGCACCGGATAACTTTCCGCATATTCCCGCGCATAAGACTGCCGCCAACAAGCAATTGGCACTTCAATTCGCAACCCGATCATGCAGCCTCCCGATCGATATCCGACAAAATCACAGACTGCAAATCCCTCACCGCCGGCTTAATTCCCCGAAAAACTTTCACACCCAATTGCTCCAATTCTTCCACCTCCGGCTCCACAGAAATTGCACCGCCAATCCACACCTCATTCGGGTCAATATCTCCAGCCTCAATGCGGCGCACCAAATCCGATATTGAAATCTCCCCTTTGCGATTTTCCTCAAAGCAGTAAAGAATCCGGGGAGCAAAATCGTGAGTCCACCTGAGCACAATACTTTCAGGAGAAAAATCGTAAAGAAACCGAGCGTGATTTCCCGCAACACCTCCGAGAGAAGCCAAAGCATCCAAAACAGAAATCACCCGATTCGCAACCTTCAAACGGTGCGGAGTCATCGCAAAACCGTACTGATAGCGAGTAGCGTGAGCCTCCGTTTGATGAATAGATTTCCGGTCTTTTTTGCCGCTAGTCGAGCCAAAAAACAAATCGCCAGTATCCGCAGTCAAAGAAATCGCGCGAGTCACTTCTAGCACCCCCCTGCGAGCAATACTTTCCCCTTTTTTCAGTTTAGCTTTAGCCTTGCCGCCTTTAGCAGTTGGTTTGGTGTCGCTCGACTCTGGAACCCCATCATTATTGATATCTTCCGTTGCCGCTTTCGCATCCATGTAACCCAAAACATCATCATCAATGTAGATTTCTGGATCGAAAACACCTTCTTGAACGCGATAATTTTCATTTTTATCATCATCCCATTTGCGGTTGACATCTTCTCCTAAAAACTGCCACTGATAGCGAATTGCCCACCGAATAGCCTCAGCAGATACAGTAGTCCGCAGCGAATTTTTCCATGCTAAGCGCTGCAAAGTTGTCACGTTACCTTGGTTTTCACCCCGGTTGTTAGCAGCGATGCCGTAATTGGTCAAAATGTTGCCAAACAAATGATAAGTCATGGTATTTCCTCAGTTACAGATATAGTGTGTGCGTAAGTTCTGCCTAACGTAAATTGCGAAGGGATGATGGCAAAGGCACGCTTTCACCATCATCATCTTCGTCATCTTCTTCTTCCTCATCCCCATCATCCTCATCTAAATCAACATCAGAATCTTCAACCTCCACCCGATTGCTGCTTGGCAATTCAGGCGGCAATTCAGCAGATTTCCTGCCTTTGTAACTGACGAGGGAAAGCAAGACTAAATTTCTTGCCATTTCCCAATCATCTAATACTAAATTCCACAATTCTGCTTGATATTCTTGCTGCACTCGCGAAAAGCCCGCTTTCGACCAAAATTCCGTGATGAAAGAACAGAATGCGGAAAAGTTTTTGCAGCGAATCATTTTCGATCGCACTTTTTCCCGCTCATCTGATATCCGCTTTTCACCTAAATTTTTGCCGTGTTCTTCGCTAGCATTTTGGCGCTTTGCTTCAGCCTTTCCTTGCTTAAAAGAACCAGCGTAAATTCCTCTCAAAGCATCGTGACAAGCCTCAACAAACCGCCCGTGGGATGCTTCTTTCCACTCCGCATATTCTACCATATCTCGAAATCCTTTACTTTCATAACACAGTCGATCGAACAATTCTTTGCTAGTTATTTTCGCCGCCAACTCTCCGTACCAAGGAAGGTGTTTAATCAAAGCATCAGCGATTAAACCTTTAGCCAAGCTGGGGACAATGGCACTGCCCGAATCTCCGTAAACTACATACTTATCCTTGAAAGCATTTTGCGCTTTCTGATAAGCGGCACAGATTTTTGCATCCGCAGTTACGGAATACTTGTCCGTCGGAGATTTTTGCTTTTGATTCCACGGCGTTTTCCCAAAAATCACAGCGCGACAGCGGCTAACTTTGTAAGTTTTTGCAATCTCTACTGCGGATTCGTAAGTCACTAAAAAACGCAGCGCTGCATCTCCAATCCCGGAAGCATGAAAATTTTTGTACGCTTGATGGCGTTTGGCGTAACTCATTCTAGTTTCAGCAAACTGTTTGAGATTCAAGATTTCAGGAATTATCAAAGCCGCAGATGCTTTTTCTCCTTTTGCGAACGACCGAATTTTGAAATAACAGCAAACTACGGGCGCGTAAAGCAACACTAAAGCATCTAAAGCGCTTTGTTCGATGCTAGTTTTGCCTGTGAAAGCAGTGTGTTTGACTGTAGCGCCGGGATTCAGCCAGCCCGCTACTGCCAAGGGTTTCTCTAGCAGGAAACCCGCGCGATCGCACAAATTTTTAGCAAACTTTTGATGGCTGTATTCAGTTAGCGACTTGTAACTTACTACTAGCGGCAACTCGCCCTCATCAATCTCAAAAGATTGAGATTTTATGCCGTCGCTTTTAGAAAGTATCCCTTGCTGCAAAAAAGTATTCAACAATCCTTGATGCAGCGCCACTCTCGACTCCGCCAAGAGATTTTCCGAATCGATTCCCCGGAATCCAATCAATCCGTCATTCAGCAAAAACGACTCTTGAATCAACCATTCAATCGCCTCTAAATGACTCCCTTGAATATTCAGCGCGACTTCATATTCGCCCAGCTCCCATTTCAGTTTATCATAACTAATTCCCTCCAGATTAAATTGCTTTAAAGTCATCCACAAACCAGCCAAACCCGCCGCGTGCATATCCGTATAATGCGGGCTGTGCAAGTTAAGAACAATTTCAACATTTGTACTGTTCACAAGCTCCCGTTACCTCACTGTAAATCACGGCATCTGTTGGGGCGATCGGATAAAATTTTTGAAATCTTTTCCAATCTGTGAGTAGAGAAATAGGACTGGGAAGCCGCACCGGAACCGCCCATTTTAGTGCTTCTTCAGCCAAAGCCTTATTTTTACTGATGCCTTTTTTCGCCCTTTTTTCCTCTGCAATTTTCTCGATAGTTTGCCTATCTTCTGCTAAAATCACATTAATGGTATTCCCAGGCTCTCGCAAAGATTCGCGACTGGTACACCACAAGCCGTCAAGCCATGCAGAGTCATATTCGGCGATCGGTTCGCCGGTGATTTTGAGAGCCGCATTCATTAAATCAGTCTGCGAAATTTCCCCCAATTCCGCAACTTCTCGAACGAATTCTTGACCAGCTTTTACCTGTTCTCCCGTATAAGGATAAGGAGTGTTAGTCGGATAAAATATAGCTTGGCAAATTCGTCCCGATGCTAGTACCAAATTGCCAGTAGCATCAAACTCAACTTGCCTGTTAAGCCGCCCCAGCCGCTGAATCAGCGCCGCAAAAATTGCAAATGGCGTTATCAGCAAATCGGCACTCAAATCGAGGGACATTTCGCAGATTTGATTGGTAACAGCCAGCACACCTTTAGTTTTCTGCGAAAAAGCTGATATTACTTGAGAATGGCGATCGACCCGATCTTTGTACCGATATCGAGCGTGGTAAACTAAAGGCAAAAAATCTAAATTCGGGTACTTAACTAACTCATTCACCGCAAAATTGTAAGTATCAACGCAACTTTTTACAGAATTGTTGACCCACAAAACCTTTTGATTGGCTGCTAAAGCAGCCGCGACATCCACCATGACATCGGTGGAACTTTCAACTACTTGGAATTTATAGCGTGGCAAATCCTCCAAATCTTTCGGGCCTTCAATCTCGGTCATCTCTTCGCCCAACTCCGACACGGTAGCGTAGATTTTTGCCAATTGTTCCTGAGTGAAACTAGCGCTCATTAGCAAAATCGGCGCGCCTTTAAATGTCTGAATAAATCTCAGCAAAGCGCTAAACAATTTGTCATCGTAAGCGTGAACTTCATCAAAAACAAAAGCACCTTGGGCGATCGCAATCCACGCATAAATCGGCTTGCGGTAGTTCTGCATCAATCCCAAAACTGAATCTACCGTGCCGACGATGAGTTTGGCAATCCAAGCTTTGAAACTTTGCAGTCTCGACTCATTTTCAACGTGGTCGTCATTTTCATTAATCAAAGCTTGGTACACCTCTAAATCGATGTTCGATCGAGAGTGCATTAAAGCTGTTTCAGCTTCAGTCAAAGTGCCGTAATCCAAAAAGCCCTGAGTAGCCGTCCCCGTAGTAGGATAAAGCACAAACAGCTTTCTATTAATTGCCCAATTTAATCCCCACAAATAAGCAGCAATTGTTTTACCAGTTCCGCAACCAGCTTTAACTAAAGTAATTCTACTTTTGGTCGCAGCAACAGACTTTTGAAAACCCCTCGGCTGCTTTTTATTGAGCCGGGAATCGATAACCTGCTGTAAATCTTCCCGGCTCAATACTTGCTCCAAAACTTGCCTCAACCATTGTCGCTGATTTGCGATTTCCGGCACCGCAGAACCTGCGATATCCGCTGCAATGACAGTCGCTTTCACTGCGGCAATGAACCGCTGGCGATCGCTATTTCGCCCCACAGTTTTTGCCATTGCTTCGCATTCGTCCGTTACTGCCTCAACAGCATATTTTAGTTCCTCCTGCGTCCAATTTGATTTTTTGACATGGGGTAGTTTTGGCGGCAATTTTAACTGGCTGCCAGTCCCAATTTTGAGCAGCGCCCTAAAATCATATCGGACGGGTTTTGAATCTGGTTTAGAAGGAATTTTGTGCTGGCAAAATACATAAAGCGGGGCATTGCCGCAGCCCTTAGTTTTGACAAATTCCTTTGTTGGATCGACTTTGAGATGGTGTCCGATCGCCCCCCAAACAGCCACCAACAAATCGACATCTTCGCAACTTTCCAGCCACTGCCTAAATTCTGGAACTTGCAGCACCAAAATGCCGCTCAAAATTTCGTGACGGATTATT
Source organism: Microcoleus sp. D2_18a_D3 (assembly GCF_036702455.1). NCBI lineage: Bacteria > Bacillati > Cyanobacteriota > Cyanophyceae > Oscillatoriales > Microcoleaceae > Microcoleus > Microcoleus sp. D2_18a_D3. The sequence goes on along the minus strand of NZ_JAUBTK010000011.1, from coordinate 34,158 downwards.
TGTTGGACTTGATTTCTTTCGTTAGTTGGCAATTCTGATTTAATCGTTTGTAGCCAGTCAGGATGCTTTTGATAATGCACTGACTCGGTTGCCATCAATCCCAAAAAGTGCTGGTTGGCTTTCCCCCAATCGTGAATGTAGCATCCCATCAAAGTTGTTTTCAACAGCAATTTCGCCCATTCATCGCCCAAACCTAATTGACGCAACATAATCGGCAGCAATCGGTTGAGAATGATTTCAGCAGAACAGTACACCGCAGCAGTATGTCCGGGCAAAAAGTGAGCTGACTGAATTTCTTTAGGCAGCCTTGAAAAATCCTTGGGCAAAGACTTAGCAAAAAGTCGGGGAAAATTCACTTTCATTTAGCCTCCCAGTGAGGCACAAAAAAGCCACCTCCCATGTGTCCTTTGCCGCCAATACCGTTATGCTGCACCAACAAAGAATCTTCATCAGTAAGCCCGGATATTTTCACCGCATAACCTACTTTTGTATCGCCCTTAACTTTGATAGTTTTTCTGGCGATTTCGCCGTATTGATTGAGGGGAATTTCAGCATTGCCCGATCGCACTCCCAGCGCTTTCAGTTGCCGATTCACCGCCGCTAAAAAATAATCCTGCTGTTCGTAGCCAGAAATCACCACAACCCGAGCAAACAAGTCAGCAGCAGGCTTTAAGGGCAATATTGTCGGCACTCCCAGCACGACTTGGTGGATGCCCACAGACAATTGCCGGCCACCGAGTTTAAAGAAATGGTGCGCGTTTTCTGCAGCCACCCTGATCCGCATTCGCGACGATCGCCCGATCTCGCGCTTGAGAGTAATTTTCCCCTGTCTGTCTGGATATCCCGCCACCGTCAGCAGCCGAATTGTGCGATCGGCCCGCAACATCGGCACTACTTCACAAATCGCTGCAAACAGCCCGTAACCGTGGTCTGCTGGGAGTTCTAAGCCATTTACTCTGAAAGAAATGTCTGTCGAACTTGTTACTCGGAGTGCAGACATTTGATTTTTGAGAGAGGTAGTATTCACTAGCCTGCTCGGGAATAATTTAGTTAATCGCCTGACGGCATCAAAGGTTTTGGGGAGTTGAAAGCAATGGCTGTTCGCGTCCCTGCATTAATCGCGTAGGTTTTACTACTCGGAGGGCAGAGTGATCAACGCCCCGTCTATTGGTCTAGGTATAGCACTTACCGCAACTTTTGTCAAGTGTAAGGTAAATAAATCTGTAGGGGCGGCTTTCACCAAAAATATTTCCGGTTGCCATACAGACCGGAAAACCCCTCCCCACCCAACGATAAATTCAAACAGACATCTCCAACAATTGGGGTTAAAATCAATCGGTCTAAAGAGCCTGCCGCTGAGCCTCCAACAATTCCTGAATCCCGATTTCTGCCATATCCAAAATTTGATTTAACTGACTCCGACTGAAACTTCCTTCTTCCGCAGTTCCCTGAATTTCGATGATGTTCAAATCTCCATTCATTACCACATTACAATCAATTTCAGCCGCCACATCTTCAAGATAATTCAAATCTAAAAACGGTTCTCCTTCCAAAAGTCCCACAGACACGGCCGCTACTTGACGAATCAGGGGCGATCGCACTAAATCACCTTTTTGCACCAACTTATTCAAAGCGTCAGCCACAGCCACAAACCCGCCAGTAATTGAAGTCGTGCGAGTCCCAGCGTCCGCTTGCAAAACATCGGCATCGACAAGTATTGTGCGTTCGCCCAATAGTTGCATATCCAAGCACGATCGCAAACTGCGCCCAATCAACCGCTGAATCTCTTGAGTCCGTCCCGATAATTTCATAAATTCCCGCTCTTGTCGCTGCGGTGTCGATCCCGGCAACATTCGGTATTCCGCTGTTAGCCAACCTTGTCCGGTATTCTCCAGAAATCTAGGCACTCCCGGCTTGATTGTAACGCTGCAAAGTACCTGAGTATCCCCACTTTTCGCGAGTACGGAACCGCTAGCAAATTTGGTAAACTGTCGATCGAAACTAATCGGACGAATTTGATTTGGTTGTCTGCCATCGGGACGTTGGAAAGACATAAGCTAATTAGTAATTGGGCATGGGGCATTGGGCATTGGGCATTGGGACAGTTGTACGCTCGCGTAGCCGAAGTATCGGGGATTCGTAATTCTTCCTACTGACTACTGACTACTGACTACTGACTACTGACTACTGACTACTGACTACTGACTACTGACTACTGACTACTGACAATTTTTAGAATATCCTGCTGGACTTGTTGTGGGGATCGATCGCCATCAATAGTTAACAGTTTGTTGCGGTATTCGTAATACTCTAAAAGAGGAATAGTGCGTTCGTGGAACAAATCGAGCCGACGCTGTAAAATTTCAGGGTGGTCATCCGATCGATCGCGCTCGATCGACCTGCTCAGCAAAACCTCGATCGGCACTTTCAACAAAATCGCCCAATCTAGCTCCTGAGCCAAATCCTCTAATAAAAAATCCAACTCCTCAGCTTGAAAAGCAGTTCGCGGATATCCCTCCAACACCCAGCCATTAAAGACATCCCACAGCAGCAGCCGGCGGCGAAAGAATTCAATCATAGTTGCGTCGGGAACTAATTCCCCTCTTTCGACATAAGACGCCGCCAGCTTGCCTAAATCTGTGTCTTCTGCGATCGCCTCCCGTAGAATGTCCCCCACAGCCAGCAAAGGAAGGCTCAAATTGCTGCACAGTAGTTCAGCCTGAGTTCCCTTTCCCGCTCCTGGCCCTCCCAGAATCACCACTCTCACAGTCCCTGCTCCTAGTGCCGCGACATTCAAATTTTACGCGATGTGTGTACCTTTTCTGAAAAGCCCTGGACGCAGCGAGACTCTCATCACCTTGGTTTTTAACCCTATAACTGTATAAATGTCAAGCTCCACGCCCTATTTTCCTAAAAAACCCCGTTTCTATGTAAGTGCTAATTGAGTTCAAAAATCGAACAAACGACTGCGAATGCCACTGCCGCTAGCTTTTGACAACTTGTATATCTAGCGTTCGATCGGATGTGCACTCGGCCCAGTACACTATATATTGTCAAGCAGGCTTCAGCCGCGCCAAGGTCGAAGCTGCACTCAAGACTTAGTTGCTGATTAAATATTGCCCTATGGTTGCTCAGTTACAAACCCCTAAACTCAATTTAACCCACAGCTTGCCCTACACAGTTCAAGGGCTGGTGCAAGTCTTTACAGGCCCGCACCGCTGCTTTTTTACCAGTGTCATGGCTCAAGCCCTCAGAATTGCAGGACAGGGAGCTCCGGTGTTGGCGGTGCAGTTTCTCAAAGGGGGAATTAATCAAGGGCATCAGCATCCGGTGCGGCTGGGGCAAAATTTAGATTGGGTGCGCTGCGATTTGTCACGCTGCATTGAGAATGCCGATTTAGATGAGCTGGAGACGCGATCGATCGAACAATTGTGGCAGTATGTTCAAAATGCGGTGCGCGAAGGTCGTTATGCCTTAGTTATTCTCGATGAATTGAGTTTAGCGGTTAATTTGGGCTTGATTCCCGAAGCCGAAGTGGTGGAATTGATTGACAACAAGCCACATCATTTGGATATGATTTTTACTGGGCCATCCATGCCCCAAAGAATTTTGGATGTTGCCGACCAAATTACGGAAATTCGCCGCAGTTAAGGACAATGATTCAAGTTGCGATCGCTTTTTTAGCGGTCGCATTTTTTATGTAAATTTTTATTGTAAATTTTTATTACATAAAAATTTATGTAAAAAAATAGGCGATCGCTTAGCTCAAAGAGCGATCGCACGCTGATCAATTTACCAGCGACGTTACGCTTGAACTACCGGATCGAACACAACACTCAATCGATCCGCCGGAACCATCCGTTTGAGAATTTTCAAGTGACCGTCTGCATCAGACCAACTGCGAAACTCACCCACAACAACCTTTTCCACATTTGGAAGCGAGCGAACTATAGTCCACGGCTTGAGACGTTTTTCTTGCAACATACTAGATAAATCTCCTTGGTAAATTGGAGCAAAAGCCAGTCCCCCTGCTTTTGCAGGGCCGAGGACTGGCTTTTGACTTTGCAAACTTGCCCTTCTCTAAGAACATAGCACAAAAAAAAGGGTTTGTGATTATATCTTATTTTTCGCTTTTTTTAGAGCTATTTTCTACATAACAGATAATTAAACTCAACTAAACCAAAAGGAGTCCCGCGCTCTACCTGTACTCAGGTGAGCGTCGGGAGGAATTTGCGTGAGTGAAGAGAGCCGCCCGAGCCAAACCGATAGTTTTAGGTGCGGAAGGCGAGGGGCGGTCGATGAGCGAACAAATTATTTTTGCTGCACCACTTGCTTCTCCCATGCTCACGAGATACAATCTTTTTAGAATTTGTGAAACTAATGCCTCAAATAATCACCGCCAAGTTAAAACTAAACCTGAATGCCGAGCAAAAAGCTTTGGTGTCTCAGACTGCCTTAACTTACCGGGATGCTCTGAACTATACTTCACAAGTTGCTTTTGATGCGGGCAAAGTCAGTAATGGCGCTAAGTTACAGAAGGCTGTCTACAATGAATTGCGAGTTCGATTTGGGCTTGGATCGCAAATGGCTTGCAATGTACCCAGACAAGTATCTGCAACCTATAAGACCCTTTGGTCTAAGGTAAAACAATCTAACGATGCTATCGCCAAAGGTTACACGAAGAGGCGGTATAAAGGACTGGATAAACCCCCTAAATACATTTCTCGAACCTGTACCTTAAATTATCAACGGGACTACTCTTTTAAGACCGAGCAGCAAGTGAGTATTATCACGCTGCAAGGTAGAATAGTAGTCCCGTATGATGGCTACAACAAGCATCTGGATTTGATTGCCAATGGTTCCAAGATTGGAGCAGCTAAAATTGTCTATCAGCGTTCCTCTAAAGTTTACTATTTGATGGTAAGTGTTGAGGTAGAAACACCTGAACTCGAACCACTGAAAATAACCAGAGTTTCTGGCGTCGATGTGGGGATGCGCTACTTAGCGGTGGAAACAGACTTACAAAATAAGTCTAAATTCTATTCAGGGAAAGACGCTAGACACAAAGCCAACCGCTATCACAAAGCTAGACAGACTCTTCAGCGTAAAGGCACTCGGCAGGCATTGCGAAGACTAATCGCTTTATCTGGAAGAGAAAGACGGTTTATCGCTGACGTAAATCACCAAATCAGCAAGGAAATCGCAAAGCCTAACAGCCTGATTGGACTAGAAAACTTGACCGGAATCCGAGATAGAACTAAGTCTAAATCTGGGAAAAAGGCTAGCAAGAAACAGCGAAAAGCTAATCGAAATAAAGCTAAATGGTCGTTTGCCGAATTGCACGGTTATATCGACTACAAAGCTAATCTAAACAGCTCTCTAGCTACTAACGTCCCGGCGCATTATACATCGAAGAGTTGTCCTAAATGCGGACATACTTCAGATGCTAATAGACCTAACAAAGGACTATTGTTTCGATGCGAATGTTGTAGTCATGAGTTACACGCTGATTTGGTTGGTGCGCGAAATATTGCAATGAGAACGTTGTTAGTTCGGCAGGACTGGACTAGCACGGGGAGCTTGTCAGCATCCCCTGATGTATCGAGCGGTGAAACCAAAGCTGAAATCCTATCTAGGTTTTCGGAATTGCGGTGGAGTTCAGATACAAGCCCACATCTCCGGCGGTACTCCGCTTGATGTTGGGTAGTTGACAACTTGTTAACTCTTTAATTCGCAACTCAAAACTATAGCAGTTCTCAATAAAGTGAGGTATTCCCTATGCCCTATGCCCTATGCCCGATGCCCGATGCCCTATATCAAGCCTGCACCTCATCTTACTGAGAAAGGCTATATTTCATGACTAACACTTCGACTTCGCTTGGGGTGCAGCCTGACTAATAAATTCTGCCTTCTACCTTCTACCTTCCCTTTACAAATCCCGCCGCGACAGCAGAAACCAGATCCCACCCAAACCCAAAACACCACACAAAACCCCGCCTTCCCACCCAAAAACAGTCCCCCCCGGCAAGTGTCCAGGCTTTGCTTTAGAAGTAAAATTCAGCTCCGAATAGTATACCCACTGGCTGTTAACCCGCCAGCCCACTCGATCGCCAAACTTCTCCCAAACTGTAGCATCATAAACACCAGGCTTTCCCCCCAACTTGAGCCACAAACCCTTTTGCACAGAAAAACCGAATCTGCGGTGACTGTGCCGCACCCAAAGTTGATCGATAGTCTGCAAATCCTTAGCTGGAAACTTCCTAATATCTTCCTCACTCAAATAACCCCGTGAATTTTGCTGCATCACCTCCAGCATTTTCACAGAAGTTTCCTCATCAGCACCACGCCAATTTTTAGCAGCCAGCAGCCTGGCCAAGTGAGAATAATCAATACCTTTTTCGGACTCTAAATTCACAGAAATTAGCGGAGTCTCCGTCACAGGTTGAGTCGGAACCGAAGGACTAATGACAGTTGCCTGCTGCGACTTTTCGACGAGCACGGGGACAACAACAACAGGAGGTTTTAAAGCCTCCAAAACTTCCACAGCCGATTTGTAGCGATCTTTAACATATTCCTGAATCAACTTATCCAAAACCTGACCTAAATCATCGCTAATTTGTGTTCCTTTTGGCAAAGCTTCCCTCCAAAGCCATCGGCCTTCAAGCGGATCGTAAAGGTCATCGTGAATGTCTCCGTAGATATCGAGATAAGGCATAACAGAAGTCAGCAAGCGAATGCAAGTCACCCCCAAACTATAAAGGTCGCTAGCAGGAACCGCCCTACCGTGACGCTGTTCTAGAGCCGCGTAGCCGGGAGTTCCCAACTTAGTTCCTGTTTTGGTCGGAGCAGCCGCTACTACCTGTTTAGAAACCCCAAAATCTATCAGCACTAACTTACGATCGCGAGCTCGGCGGATCACATTCTCAGGCTTAATATCGCGGTGAATTACATTTCGGTCGTGAACAAACTTCAATAAAGGCAACAAATCTAACAGCAGTTCGCAAGTTTTAATTTCGCTATAAGCACCGTACTTATCTAACTCATCCTTTAAATTATTGCCATCAATAAACTCTTGAACCAAATACAAGCGCCCATCTTCCTCAAAATAAGAAATTAACTGAGGAATTTGCGGGTGCTTCAGTTCGTATAACCGCCTTGCCTCTTGTTCAAAAAGTCGAACATATTTTTTAAAATGACCGGGCTTCCGCTGAAACTCTTGAGGAGGTGACAACTGTTTAATCACGCACAATTCCTCAAATTTTCCATGATTAACAGCTCGGAAAGTCCTGCCAAATCCCCCATCGCGCAGCGGTTCAGTTGCTGCATAAAGGTCTTTTAGCAGCAGCTTTGAACCACAATTAAGACAATACTTTGTGCCTGGTGGGTTCTGACGCTTGTCTCTTGGGCAATCGAGATTAAGGCAGTATGTCATATATTAAAAAAATGCGAACAAAATTATAGTCAGGGTTTTATATTATTCAAGAGTCCGATCGCGAGCTGGTTTTTGTAGAGGCGAGACCTCGAACCTTACGGAGGCGGCAGCCACGGGATCGCTCAGAGGGAGCGCTCTCGCCAGACTGCCCCTGAGCAAGTATAACTCTCTTGAGGGTTTGACCTCAAACTCGAAGTCCACATCTAACCTTCGAGTCCGATCCGTGCAATACATTTGATTTAGCGGTCAAAGAGCCACCAGATCAAACAGAAATAGTAATTTATTACCAGCCCCGTGAGCTCTGCAACGCAAAAAAAACTGAGGATTCCGCCTGAGATATAATTTTATTGCCAGAGAGAAGCACACTAACGGGAGCCACAGCTTCCGTCAAGTTCGATCGACCTTAATATTTTAGCCGTATAATTTTTTATCGAACCAAGCCTAATCAACAGTCCAAAAATCCCCAACAAACCCACGTTAAAATAAATACTAGCTTCCGCGATTGCAATCCGAGCGCGACCAGAAAATTAGCCTGTTTTCCCTGTTTCCTTTTTTCAGCTATTACCAGTTACATCTATTTCTATCGGTCTACTTAATTAGGAACCGCCAGTGACACCAAAACTACAGCCCTCTCCCAATCCAAACTCCCGCATAAAATCACCAAAAGTACCTTGGTTCGAGCGGTTCATGGCACTGGTCGCCCTAGGAAATTTAAGCTTAGTATTATTTGACATAACTTACGTCCCTGGGCGAGATTTCTACCTCCGGCAACTGCCAGTTCTAACTCAAGTATACGACCCATTTAAAGGAATTAAACCCCACCGAGACACCCAGCAATATTTGGAAACCTTAGAAGAATTAAAAAGTCAAGTAGTGCAAACAGGGTTGCCATCTCCCGAAGTAGCAGCAAAATTGCAGGAAATAAACAATCTGAGCGCGAAAATGATCGACGAAGATCCCTTTCGAGTAGCATCAAAAAGCGGCACCCTAGAAAAAATAAAAGACCGGATGCGCGATCGCATCCCGAATCCGCAAGACTCCGCTAAACAATCATTCCAAAGATTTTGGAGCCCTGACTATTTAAACAAACAAGGCTGGCAAAAAGAAATCCAGTGGTTTGACTCCAAAATCAAGCCATTAATCGCCACCAACTATTACCGCGAGATTGGAGACAACGGCGAATTCACCGATAACTTCTGGCTAATCGACCTGCCATTTATTGCCATATTCGCGATCGAATTTCTAGCCCGTACCTACTCGATCAGCCGCCGCCACCGCAGCGTCACTTGGCGATCGGCGATGCTCTGGCGATGGTACGACATCTTCATGCTCCTCCCATTCTGGCGCTTGTTGCGAGTATTACCCGTCACAATTCGCATTCACCAAGCCAAAATGCCAGATCTCCAACCCATACGCACCCAAATCAGCCGAGGTTTCGTCGCCAACTTCGCCCAAGAATTGACCGAAGTTGTAGTAATTCAACTCATCAACCAGATGCAGCAATCAATTACCACAGGCGAACTTGCCCGTCAACTATTTCAATCTAAAAAACAGCGCTATCTAGACATCAACAATGTTAATGAAATAGAAGCGATCGCCACCCATCTCGTCCAAATAACCGTCTACAAAGTCCTCCCCCAACTCCAGCCAGACCTAGAAGCCCTCCTCCGGTACAATATTGAAAGCTTCCTCAAACAATCCCCCCTCTATCAAGGATGGAAGCAAGTACCCGGCCTGGGAAACCTGCCCGAACAGCTAGCACAGCAATTAGTTGCAGAACTCTCAAAATTAGCCACCCTCGGCCCCCAAGATGCCTACGAAGCCTTCAAAATCGCCAGCGAAGACCCCATAAGCATCAAACTCTCCAGCCAGCTAGTCCAACATTTCGGGCAAGCTTTAGGAACCGAACTGCAAAAGCAGCAAACCTGGCAAGAAATACAACTGCTGCTGTGCGACTTCCTAGAAGAGTTCAAAATCAACTACATTCAGCGGTTGAGCGAAGAAGACTTCGAGAAAATTTTAGAACAAGCCAAAGAACTGCAACGGATAGCCCCGCGTTAGGGCAAGTCTCCACCGCTTTACTTATTTTTTTCTTCCCCAACCAGCAATTAGCAATTACCCTGCTGTAACTCCTGCACATGAAGCTTGCTGGAATTGTAAAGTTTCATGTGCGATCGGCATTCTCTACGAGAGTCATCTGCAGAGTTGTGCATCAAATCTTCAGCGCGGTAGTGAGTTAGACCGCCCTTACGGTTCTCAGCGGCCTGGCGTGTCATTTTTTTAGCGCAAAGGGTCAATTTTTTTAGACGTATATTATATCAATTTATATGTAACTTTGATGAAGTTATACTTTTTATTACCACTGTGTAAAGTAAAGTTAAAAACTACTACACATATCTCTAAACGAGGTAATCTATTAGATAGGATTTCTAACTGCTTTGCTAAGCGATAAAAAAATTACAACTGCTAGAAAAAAAAGAAGGCGCGTCAGCATTTTCAGTCAGCTACAATTATAAAGCTTTCAGGGAAAATACCTAAGTAGCAATGCTTGTTCAAGTGAATTACTTTCTAAAAATTTACAGTAACTATTATAGATTGCTTTTCCATATATATTTCCTCAGCCTCATTTCACTAAATCACCTGAGATTTTTCAGCCAACTCGTTACCCCAGGAGTAACACCAATCAATGTCACAGACCTCTCCAACCACTTTTCTGTCAAACCGTTCTCAAAAAAAGCTGTCACTTCGCCTGATTTTAGTATTGCCATTCGTCGTGCAAATCTTTGCTGCCGTCGGGCTCACAGGCTGGCTATCCTTACGCAACGGGCAAAAAGCAGTCAACGAAGTTGCTAGCCAGTTGCGGAGTGAAATTACGGCCCGCATCCAGCAGCAGCTCAACACATACCTAGATACAGCCCCTCGCGTCAATCAACTCAATGCCAATGCCCTTCGCCTAGGATACTTAAATCCAGACGAATTGGAGAGTATGGAGCGCTATTTGTGGGAGCAACTTCAAGCTTTTCCTTCTCTGCCCCAGATGGGTTTTGCTACTAAAACGGGAGAGTTCATTGCCATTGAACGCCAAGAGAATGGCAAAATTTTTTTTAAAAGAGTAGATAAGGATAGTCGTAGTGAATTTCATATTTATGACTCGGATAGCAAAGGCAATCAAACAAAGCTCTTAAAAATTTCTCCTAGCAACAATATACTCAACCGTTCTTGGTATAAAGACAGTGTACGTTTAGGTCGGCCCACATGGAGCGAAATTTTTCCGCTTACAGGTCAGAAAACGCTCTCCCTCCCTGCCGGACATCCAGTTTATGACGAAAGTGGCGAACTGCGCGGAGTATTCGTTGCTAATTTATTGATCTCTTTCCTCAGCGACTTTCTGCAAAGCTTAAAAATGGGTCGATCGGGACAGACATTCATTATGGAACGTTCTGGACTCCTAGTAGGCAGTTCAACTCTCAAAGAAGCCTTTATCACCAACAATGGCAAACTCGATCGCCTGAATGCTTTAGACAGCAAAGATGATTTAATTCGGCTGACAACAGCGCATTTAAAAGAACACTTTGGCGACCTCACTAAAATTAGCACCTCTCAGCAATTGGATTTTACGATCGCCGGCCAGCGAGAATTCCTCCAAGTTATGCCCTTTCAGGATAGCCGAGGATTGGACTGGCTGATCGTCGTCGTAGTTCCTGAAAGCGATTTTATGGATCAAATTAATGCCAATACCCAGACTACCATTTTATTGTGTTTGGGAGCCTTGGCGCTGGCTACCGTTCTGGGAATCTTAACCGCACGCTGGATTACCAGCCCGATTCTCCGTTTGAGCGAAGCTTCTAGGGCGATCGCAAGTGGCGACTTAAAGGAAAAGGTGCAGGTAAAAGGCATAGAAGAACTAGAAGTTCTGGGTCAGTCTTTCAACCTTATGGCACAACAGTTGCGCGAATCCTTTGAGGCGCTAGCCAAGACCAATTCAGAGCTAGAAATCCGAGTAGAAGAACGCACCGCAGAACTCACGGAAGCCAAACAAATCGCTGATACGGCCAACCAAGCTAAAAGTGAATTTTTAGCGAATATGAGTCACGAATTGAGAACGCCACTCAATGGAATTTTAGGATACGCTCAAATCCTAGAACGCTCAAAAACGATGGCTCCGAAAGATATCCAAGGCATCAGTATTATTCACCAGTGTGGTTCCCACCTGTTAACCCTGATCAATGACATCTTAGACCTCGCTAAAATTGAAGCTCAGAAATTGGAACTGTACGCGAAAGATTTCCATTTTCCTTCCTTTTTGCAAGGAGTCGCAGAAATCTGCCGCATCCGAGCCGAACAAAAAGGAATTGCTTTTGTTTATCAACCTAGTTCGGACCTGCCTGCTGGCATCTACGCTGACGAGAAACGCTTGCGACAGGTACTAATTAACTTACTGAGCAATGCAATTAAGTTTACAGACTTGGGACGAGTGACTTTTAAGATAGAATATCTGGAAAATGGGACAGGTGAAAAGGTACAAACCAATGAGCAAAAGCCAGCCTCACCAATTCATAACATTCGGTTTCAAATAGAAGATACTGGCGTTGGTATGACACCAGAACAATTAGAAAAAATATTTTTGCCTTTTGAACAGGTAGGAGACAGTAAGCGTCAGGCGGAAGGAACCGGGCTCGGTTTAACAATTAGCCAGAAAATTGTCGAAATGATGGGTAGTACAATTCAAGTAAAAAGTCAGTCAGGAGTCGGCAGTGTTTTTTGGCTAGATCTGGATTTACCGGAAGCCGCAGACTGGGCAAATACAGCCACGGTTGCCAAGCAAAGAAAGCTAGTTGGCTACCAAGGTAGAAAGCAGAAAGTTTTGGTTGTGGATGACAAATGGGAAAACCTCTCGGTCATTGTCAATTTGCTGGAACCCCTCGGCTTTGAAGTAACCGAAGCTAAAAACGGTCAAGAAGGTTTAGAAAAAGTAGAAGAGTTTAAGTTTGATCTGATTATCACTGACTTGGTGATGCCAGTGTTAGATGGCTTTGAGATGATGCGCCGTATCCGAAATTTTTCACACTATAAAGACGTGGCAATCATTGCTTCATCTGCCAGTGTATTTGCTACCGATCAACATAAAAGTTTGGAGGGGGGAGCCAACGATTTTCTCGGTAAGCCAGTGCAGGCAGAAGAGCTATTTGAGATGTTGCAAAAGTATTTAAAAGTTGAATGGATATATGACGAACTAAAAAATGAAAAAATCAGGAATCTTCCCTTTTCTTCTGATCCTCAATCACTTTCTGAATCGAATTCTGTAGTGGCTCCCCCGCCAGGAGAAATTGAACTTTTATTTGAACTGGCGATGAGAGGCAACGTGAAAGGAATTGTGAAGCGCACTGAGCACCTAGAGAAGTTAGATCAGAAATTTGTGTCCTTTGCTGTTGAGCTGCGCCAGTTAGCCCAAGGCTATCAGGTCAAAAAAATCAAAGAGTTTATTACATCCCACAGAATACAAAAAGAATGAAGGCAGCAAATATGGAAACAAGTAGCATCTTAATCGTCGATGATAATCCTAGCAATCTGGACGTGCTTTCTGAAGCTTTAGCGGGTTTTGGATGGGAGATATTGGTAGCAACTGATGGCGAAACTGCCATCGAACAGGCTGAATATACTCAGCCTGATTTGATTCTGTTAGATGTGATGATGCCAGGAATTGACGGGTTTGAAACCTGTCAGCGGTTGAAGGCAAGTCCGTTGACAACCGAAATTCCCGTAATTTTTATGACGGCTCTTTCTGACATAGGAGATAAGGTCAAAGGCTTTAATCTAGGGGCGGTGGATTACATTACTAAGCCCTTTGAACAAAAGGAGGTGTTAGCTCGCGTCAACCTCCATTTAAAACTGCGTTCTCTTACTAAAATTCTTGCCGAGCAAAACCTAATGCTGAAACGGGAAATAGAAGACAGACTCGCAGCAGAAGCAGCGTTACATCAGCTCGCGCAGGAGTTAGAAAAACGGGTGGAAGAACGAACGGCTGAACTTTCTCAAGCTTTGGAGAATCTTAAAAAAGCTCAAGTGCAAATCGTTCAAAGTGAAAAGATGGCTTGCCTTGGTCAACTTGTAGCTGGGGTAGCTCACGAAATTAACAATCCAGTTAGTTTTATCTCCAATAATATCCCTATTGCCAAGGAATATATTGCCGATTTGATCGAGATGGCTCGGCATTGCCCGAACAAACTTGCTTCGACATCAGAATTTGAGGATAAGTGCCAGGAGATTGAGTTAGATTTTATTGTTGAAGATTTGCCAAAAATTATTGATTCAATGGCGGTGGGAACAGAGCGCCTTTACAATCTTTCTATGTCACTGCGTAATTTCTCTCGGTTGGATACATCGGCACTAACGCCAGTGAATATTCACGATGGGCTAGATAGTACCCTGTTGATTTTAGGTCATCGATTGAAAGGTAAAGGCACTCACCCAGCTATTAAGGTTATTAAAGAGTACGGCGAATTACCGCTGGTCGAGTGCTATCCTGGGCAAATCAATCAGGTGTTTATGAATGTATTAGCGAATGCAATTGATGCTTTAGAAGAGTCTACGATCAGTTGTCCGCTCTGCGGGGAAAAGCAACAGAGCAATGACAATCCACAGATTCGGATCTGCACTGAAATGCTTCAGGGCGACAGAGTTGTCATTCGGATTGCTGACAATGGGCTGGGGATAACGCCGGAGATAATGCAGCATTTATTTACGCCGATGTTTACTACAAAATCAGTGGGTAAAGGGACAGGTTTAGGCTTGTCTATTAGCCGTGAGATTGTAGAAGCAAAACATGGTGGTAAGCTGAGTTGCATTTCCTCGCCCGAATGGGGGGTAGAGTTTGTAATTGAGCTTCCTATCCAGCATTAGTAAGGGGACTTTTTTAGGGTAAATCTTAGTTTTGCTGTTTTGTCAAGATACCGTTAATCATGGGATCGCCCCTGTCGAATCTACCAATCACCCTCACTGTCAAACTCTTCCCCACCTATCAAGAAGCAGAGGGCTTGTCCGAACTAAAATGAGAATTTCCCCAAGAAACTCCCGTATCGCAAGTCCTAGAACGCCTGAGTGACCATAGCCAACAGTTTTAGGGACGATCGCACCGGCTTCGGTATCAACCAGGAATTTGCCCTCGCCCCACCCCACTCCAAAACTGTGATCAAGTCGTCCTTATTCCCCCTGTCAGCTTTCCCCTTCTGCCCTCGGACAGGCCGCCCAGGGCGATCGGTTTGTCACCGGGCGGGCGATCGAGCTAAACTGAGAAGTGAGGCCTCCCTTCGATCAGAAGAAGTCCTCAAACTTCTTGGAAGAAATTGTTTTACCTAGGAGTGGGTCAAGCCCACTTTTTTTGTTGCATTAGTCGCAGGAAAAGAGCTCAGGGCGTCTGACTTGCAAGTTGAGGACTGATTTAGTAGGGGTACCCCCCGCTTGAGATCCCCTGCTGGGATGTTGGGTAAGTCCCAAAGTTGAAGACGAAAGTCGCAGCCACCTAATCAAACCACCTCAAAACCAAGCAATCTCAACAACAAATTTTTCCTTGCCCGTGTCCGAGTTTAGGAGTTTTAACTTAAGTATTCGATATGACTCATCCCCTAATCCCACAAATCATTGACTTAGCTACCCCCGTTGCGGAAACACTGGGATTGGAAGTAGTGGGAGCAGTGTTTCACACCAACCAAAATCCTCCCGTCTTGCGGGTAGACATCCGCAACCTCCAACAAGACACTGGTTTAGCCGACTGCGAGCGCATGAGCACAGCCCTCGATGCTGAGTTAGAGGCAGCCGACATCATACCCGATGCCTACGTGCTAGAGATTTCCAGTCCCGGAATATCCCGATTGCTCAGCAGCGATCGAGAATTTATTACCTTTAAAGGTTTCCCCGTGACAGCCAAAACCACCGAACCGGACTCGCGAATCAAAGAGTGGAAAGGACTACTCCTGGGCCGGGATGAAACAGCGGTTTATCTCAATCAAAAAGGGCGACAGGTTAAAATTCCCCGCCCTCAGATTGTCAAAGTTGAACTAGACGAAGGAAAGGAGATGTAAAGGGAAATTTTGAGTTTTGAGTTGTAGGGGCGGTGCCCCTGTGCCCGCCCGATTTGAGTTTTGAGATTGCCTCGCAGCAAGCTGAAAACGCTTGGCTGCGAGTTAATTTTTAACAATCACATCTGTAGCAGCGGGTTGAATAGGAACAACAAATAAATTGTTACAGCACCTAGCTTCCCTAATCCTATCCAGTAACTCATCAATCATTGGTCATCACTCTTTCTAGAAAATTTCCAAGTACCAATTACCGATTACCAGTTACTTATTACCACAGCAAAAAAGGAGAGTTTTATATGTCAATGGTTCCCCTGCCCGGACTAAAAGAAATGGTCGAAGGTATTAGCAAAGAACGCAATTTACCCAAACACGCCGTCCAAGCAGCCTTGCGAGAAGCCCTGCTCAAAGGATACGAACGCTACCGCCGTACCCAAAAACTCGATCACTTCAGCGAAGAATACTTCGACAACTTTGATGTAGAACTCGACGCAGAACAAGAAGGTTTCCGCGTTTTAGCCAACAAAACTATTGTCGAAGAAGTCATCAATCCCGATCACGAAATCTCACTTACGGAAGTGCAAGAAGTAGCCACGGAAGCTCAGCCTGGGAGCATCGTGCTCGTAGACGTAACACCAAATCAAAAAGAATTTGGTCGCATGGCCGCGATCCAGACCAAACAAGTTCTCGCTCAAAAACTGCGCGACCAACAGCGCAAAATGATTCAAGAAGAGTTTAAAGATTTAGAAGAAACTGTTCTTCAAGCAAGAGTGCTCAGGTTTGAGAGGCAGTCGGTAATTTTAGCAGTCACCAGCAGCTTCGGTCAGCCAGAAGTAGATGCCGAACTCCCGAAGCGCGAACAGTTGCCCAACGACAATTACCGGGCAAACGCTACATTCAAGGTTTATCTCAAAAAAGTAGGCGAAGGCTCTACTAGAGGGCCGCAGTTACTTGTTTCTAGAGCCGACGCAGGTTTGGTGGTGTACCTGTTTGCTAACGAAGTACCAGAAATAGAAGACGGGGTGGTGAGGATTGTCGCCGTAGCCAGGGAGGCAAATCCGCCCTCCCGGCACGTCGGCCCCCGGACTAAAATAGCAGTTGATACTCTCGATCGCGACGTAGACCCCGTAGGAGCCTGCATCGGAGCGCGGGGATCGCGGATTCAGGTAGTAGTCAACGAATTGCGCGGCGAAAAAATCGACGTGATCCGCTGGTCTCCAGACCCAGCAACTTATATTGCTAACGCTCTGAGTCCCGCTAGAGTAGATGAAGTGCGTTTGGTGGCTCCAGAAGGCAGGAGAGCTCACATTTTGGTCGCTGAAGACCAACTGAGTCTTGCCATTGGCAAAGAAGGTCAGAACGTCCGTCTCGCGGCCCGCCTCACCGGTTGGAAAATCGATATCAAAGATATTGCTAAGTACGATCGCGCCGCCGAAGACAGCAAATTGGCAGCAGAAGCAACTAGGCTCGAAGAACTAGCAGGCGACTACGACGACGCAGACGAAGCGGGCGACTACGACGGCGACGAGGAAAGCGCAGAATTTGAGGAAGAGGAGGCAGCTACCACGGAGGAAACCGAAGCTGCAGTCTAAAAACTGTGACATTTACACGATTTTCTGTCTTCGGGAGACCAGGAGGACTGGTCCCCTACTCCCCCCTCTCCCCCTACTTCCCCTCTCACAAGAAATGAAACCGAACTACCGGTGCTGTGCAAGTTGTCGAAAAATAGCTCCTAAGGAAGCTTTTTGGCGAGTAGTCAGGCTCTATCCTTCTCATCAGGTACAATTAGATCGTGGCATGGGCCGTTCTACTTACCTTTGTCGGGAAGCAGAATGCCTCAAAGCAGCTCAGAAAAAAAATCGACTTGGGCGATCGCTCAAAGCGCCTGTGTCTGACGAACTGTACCAAACACTTTGGCAGCGTTTAGCCACATCTGACTGTACATCTTACTCTGGCTCACCCGGACGAAACACCGACAATAGTTCGGCATCGACTGTATAAACCCTCTTGGCAGCCCTACCAGTAATTACCGGTAGCGCCAGCTATAAAACCCCAATCCGATCTGCCCACCAGTCTGGAAAGATTTGTGTCAGATTAGATAAGGGTAGGGTACTAGCAGAGGTATCCTCAAGGTGGAAAGGCAAACTTTGAAGCTTGAGAGAGTGGGTTTTGCCAAAACTCAGACTTCGGAGTTCCAAGTTCCCAAACAGACTTGAGAATTCTTCAACCGCAGACTTCAGCGAGTTGCATCTTTTAGATAAAATTGCTGAGCGAGTACCAAAACCCCGATTCCTGACACTGAATCAATCACACCGAATGATGTCGTCATTAGAACAAAAAATCACAATGTAAAAACTGGTTGGCACAAAAGAGGGCAGAGTGGATGAACAACGGCAAAGTAAGAATTTACGAATTATCACGGGAACTAAATTTGGATAATAAAGACATCTTGGCAGTATGCGAGCGGCTCAATATTTCAGTCAAGAGCCACAGCAGCACAATTACAGAATCCGAAGCAGAGCGCATTCGCAAAACGGCGGAAAAATACGTAGCCAGTAGCCACTCTTCCCCCGGCAAGCCAGCTCCACCCGAAAGAGCAGCAGCGCCATCTAGAGAATCTGGCCCTCACCCTAACGACCAACAAAAAAAGCAGCAAATTTTAGAAATACGCAGTCCAAAAGTACGGCCGGCTGGTGCTTCCTCCCAGCCTGCAGGCAACGAGGAGAACAAAAACCAGCCCGCGGCAACCGTGGCAACTCCTCCCAAGTCGCCTGCAGCTCAACAACTCCAGCCTCCAGCTAAACCTACTATCAATAGACCTGTACTGTCGAAGCCAAATGTCGCAGTCTCGGCAGCTCCGTCAGAAGTGTCGGAAACTGTAGGTGCGATCGCCCCGGAAACCACCGCCCAGGCTCAGGCACCTGCGGCACCTCAACCGCCGTCGGAAAAGGCTCCAGAACGCACCCCGCAACCGCCGATCGCCCCTCCCGCGCCTTCGGCAAAACTCACGTCGCCGCCAGTCAGAGGGGCGTCCGAGTCGGCTAGCCGTACCCCACAAAATCTGGGGAACAAGCCGGTACTCAAACTTGCAAAAACCGAGCAAGAGCAATCAGTACAGTCAGAAACTCTGGAAGCGCCGGCGAAACCGAGCCGCCCCAGCAGACCTACACCGGGAGCTCCTACCGAATCCCGCGACGCGCAAAGACCGCGCCGGGAAGGCGCTGGTGGCCCAGTCAAAACTCCACTGGCCGATCGACCCCAGCCCGGTGGGCCGCGCCGGAGCCTTGCCCCCGCAACGTCAGCTACCGGGCTGCGTAGCCGGGGCGGTGGCACCGGAGCGCTAGGGGATGACACTGATGACAATGAAGAAGATAATACGCCGTTGCTGGAGATTCCTCTCCTCGAAAGGCCCTCCCTCCCTCGTCCTGCCAAAAAGACATCGGTCATTTGGGAAGAAGATGATGACGAAAACTCAGATGCTGCAAAAGCTGCCAAAGCTGTTAAGGCAAAACGTTCTCGCCTCAAACCCATAGACGAGGATGACGATGACTTAGAAAACGGCTTGGATCTCCCAGCACCAGTCACGGTCAGCCTCTCCCTAGCCCGCCCAGCGAAAGCGAAGGGACAAGCAGCACCCAAGTCAACACCAACTCCGGGCGCACCCGGAAGCAGCGGAAAAAATAAGAGACCAGGCCCTTCTCACGATAAAAGTTCTTCAGGTTCGAGCGGGGGACGCGGCAACCGGGGCAAAACAGCCGAAGCTAAGGTAGAACGTCCAGAAAAGCTGCTGCTGAGCAGGCCGATGACCGTTCAAGAACTAGCAGTTACTCTGGCTGTTCCCGAAACCGAAATTATTAAGCGGCTTTTCTCTAAAGGAATTGCGGTAAATATTACCGAAACCCTGGACATTCCAGCGGTGAGGATGGTAGCCGAAGAAATGGGCGTAGAGGTAGAAACCCCAGAAAAAGTAGCCCCAGCTCTCAAAGTGATCGAGATGCTGGACGAAGCGGATTTGGAATACCTCGAACGCCGTCCCCCAGTAGTCACGATTATGGGTCACGTGGATCACGGTAAAACTACCTTGCTCGACTCGATCCGCAAAACCAAGGTGGCTCAGGGAGAAGCTGGGGGCATTACCCAGCACATCGGTGCTTACCACGTGGATGTGGTACACGAAGGCAAGAGCCAGCAGGTGGTATTTTTGGATACGCCCGGTCACGAAGCCTTTACAGCGATGCGGGCTAGGGGAACACGGGTTACGGACATCGCCATCTTGGTGGTGGCGGCGGACGACGGCGTGCGACCCCAGACAATTGAAGCGATCAGCCACGCGAAAGCGGCGAAAGTGCCAATTGTCGTGGCTATCAATAAAGTTGACAAGGAGGGTGCTCAGCCGGAACGGGTGAAGCAAGAGCTTACTGAGTACGGCTTGGTCGCAGATGACTGGGGCGGCGATATCACGATGGTTCCAGTCAGCGCGATCCGAGGCGAAAACCTGGATACGCTGTTGGAAATGATTCTGACAGTCGCGGAAATGGAAGACCTCAACGCCAACCCGCACCGACCGGCTAAGGGTACTGTGATTGAAGCTCACCTCGACAAGGCAAGGGGGCCTGTGGCAACTCTGCTGGTGCAGAACGGCACTCTGCGAGTGGGCGATATTGTGGTCGCAGGCTCGGCTTTGGGCAAGGTGCGCGCAATGATCGATGACCGGGGCGATCGCGTAGAGCACGCAACTCCATCCTTCGCGGTGGAAGTGCTAGGGCTGCGGGAAGTTCCTCGCGCCGGAGACGAGTTTGATGTCTTCGCAAACGAAAAAGAAGCTGCGGCGATCGCCTCTGGAAGAGCTACCTCCCGACGAGATTCACGCCTGCTGCAAGGCGGCCGGATCAGCCTCAGCGGCTTCTCTCAACAAGCTAAGGAAGGCGTTCTCAAGGAACTCAACTTGATCTTGAAGGCAGATGTCCAAGGCTCCCTCGAAGCAATTGTCGGCGCTCTGACTCAACTTCCTCAAAAAGAAGTTCAACTCCGACTGCTGCTATCTGCTCCTGGGGAAATTACAGAAACGGATATTGACCTCGCTGCAGCCAGTAATGCTGTAATTATCGGGTTCAATACTACTCTGGCCACCGACGCTCGCCTCGCGGCTGACCAAGCTGGCGTAGACGTGCGGGAATACAGCATCATCTACAACCTCTTGGATGACATTCAAGGGGCGATGGAAGGCCTGCTGGAACCCGAATTGGTGGAAGAACCTTTGGGTCAAGTCGAAGTGCGCGCTGTCTTTGCGATCGGTCGCGGGGCTGTGGCTGGATGTATGGTACTCTCTGGCAAAGTCATCCGTAACTGTAAGGTGCGGGTGCGCCGGGGCAACAATGTCGTTTACGAAGGTGTCCTCGACTCCCTCAAACGGATGAAGGAAGATGCCAAGGAAGTCAATGCTGGCTTTGAATGCGGCATTTCTTTGAGCGGGTTTAGCGACTGGGCGGATGGCGATCTTATTGAAGCCTACCGGATGGTTACTAAGCGCCGGACTCTCTCTCAATAGTTTTGAGTTGTGAGTGTTGAGTTGGAAGAGAATTTTTGAGCGATCGCAACCAAATTGCCGATCGCTCGCCACTCTTCTCTTCACTCAATACTCCCAAACTCATCTGACAGTTGACAGTTGACAGTTGACAGTTGACAGTTGACCGAAAAAAGAAGGAAGAAGGAATTAAGAACTTCCTAATCGTCTTTACCCTTGCTTAAAATTTAAAATTCGCTCGCTCAAATAAGAATTACCGAAATAAACCAGATTTCTGCTTGTAAGTCCTCGGTTTGATAGCTAAATATTTACTCCGGGCATCGGATTTTAGAGTCAAGAGTGCATCCCAAAATCTCAAAATCCAAGATTCAAAACTCCTAATTCATAACTCATAATTATTTAAAGTGCGTTCTTTTTGGTCAGATCCTTTTTTGTGGATTCACCTTTCTGGGGCGGCTACACTGCCGATATTCCTGGGAGTGTGCTTGCTGGGACTCGCAGTGGGTTCTCCCCTGCTCCCTGTCTGGTTAGAAATGTTTTTAGTGGCTGTAGCAGGTATTGTTCCTGTGCTGTGGATGCAGTGGTTCCGCCCTTTTTACATTTTTAGTATTTTAGTTGTGGCGGTGAAACCGCAGAATTTAACTTCTGTGCAGCAGCAGATTCTGACTCGGTTTAAAACTAAGTTAAATCAAGGAATCGCTCTTTTTGTGGCTGTTTTGCTGGCAGTAATTTTGTGGCAACTCTACCGATTGGCTCCCCTCGCGGCTTCGGTGGCTCCATTTCCTCCTTCCTGGCGAGTGGCTGGATTGTTGTTGGCAGTTGCTGCTTTTTTAGCTAGCAATTTGTTTGTGCAGGTGTCGGCTAGTGTCATGGCGGTTTTGCTGACGCCGGAATCAGAATTTGCAGCGACAAAGCCTCATGTTTTAGAAAAAATTCGGCAGGATTTTACGATCGCACCTTGGCAAGTCGATCGACTTTTGCCGGCTTTGGCAGCCGAGACAACTGCCGCTGTGGCTGCACCCGTAGAGTCAATTGAGCCAGCATCCAGCATAGGGAATTCTGTCGGCAGTATTGTCAACCCAAAGCCTGCTGACACCAACGGCGTTACATCCCTACCCGAACAGTCGATCGAAAAAAAGTTAAATTAAAAATTAAGAGGGGGACAATTGTAGTTTAAGCTACTTTAATTTGTACAGATGTATGCTGTGAAAAAAATAGGTAAGGCCCCTCTTCGGATAGAGATTATTAATAGTCTTAATATTTAATTTTTAATCGCAGGTTGTGGATATTTTAGGTTGGCTCTTTGGAGAGAAGAATCTATAATAGAGAGTGTCAAGGTCAGCTTTCAATCCTTACAGGGGATTAAAACAGAGGTATAACAATATGGCGAATTATCTACCGATCGCACAACAACCTCAAGCCGCCGAGCCGATCGAGCTGTGCGAAGATTCTGAAATCTGGGGCAGTCTCAAATCCGCGATCGGCGCAAGTTCAGGATTTCAACGCTGGCAGCTAGAACTCAATTTTGAGCGTCAGCAGCAAAATGCCACCATCGATCAGCAGGTTCGTTCCTATCTGCGGGAAACTTTAGAAACTTTGGCTTATTGAGTACCCTAAAACCAAATAATTGTCACGGTTTGTGAATTTTATAGCCCAATTCTGCTGGCATCCCCTCCAATATGCTAAGTGAGTGCCGATAGTGAGTGTCGAGAGTGAGTGTCGATCGCAACTTCGGGCATCAAATTGCAGGGGACAGTATTTCTCGGCGTTGCTGATTTACGGTATGAAAGGCTAAATATGCCAGTCATAGAAACCAGTATCCACAAAGCTTCGGCCTTTTCAACTTATTTTTTTCATACCCTAATTAAGCAACGCCCAGCAAGCCCTATTTAAATTAGTCACTCATCTCCAAATATTTGATTTTCCCAAGCTTTTTAGCTATGGTTGTTTCTCAGAAATCATTTAGGATTGCTATACTTCAGGAGCAACTTTTCGTAAACTCTCTAACATCTATCCCGATCTAGACTTGACAGCGAAGTTATCTGATTTTAGATTTTAGATTTTAGAATTAGGAATGACTGATTCCCGTCGGGTTTGAAGCTGGCCGGCAGTTAGATTTGGTTTTTAACTCGTGTCAAAATTAGGCAAATTTTGTACAAAAAAAGGTAACTCCCCTGTAGATGCAGGTTCAGCAACCCAAGTGCGATCGCTCGAAGCAATCAACCGTCCTTGACCAAATCCACTACAATCTAGGCAGACGAATCTTGTTCAAAATGTCTTGCAGCCGTTCTGAAACGCCGCCCAATTGTTCTGACAAAGCTACAAGTTTGCCGTAAGCTTCAACTAAGCGATCGCCCTCAACATAAACTTCTGGAGTAGGATAATTCTTCATCGCTTCCAGCATTGTAATCTCGTTATCATTAGTTGCAGACAGCACCAAGGCAGATCTCAAAGCTTCTCGATTTGCATTCCCAGAAGGAGTGCGAATTACCTGACCCACCTCATCGAGAATTATTTCTCCAACCTTACTGTTAAGCGTCCGATCCAAAAAGCTTTGACTGACTTTTACTGGTCTCGTCAGACTGTTGCGAACCGCTTCGGGGTCTTTTTTTGCTTTTCCCAGCAGCATTTCTAACGCGGGCGACATTTTCCCAGTTTCTGCAAAAATTTCTAATTCGCTGACGGGTAAAGTCATTCGGATCGCACTGTATTTGAGCACTACCTTTTCGGCCGCCGCCGCAGCATTGCTGTAAAATACAATTCCCGCGCCTGCTGCCAAAAATAACGTCCACCGCCCTTGGAAAAATGATCGATTCATAGTAAAATCTCCCAACATCTTTTTCTACTTAGACTTTGACACATCTCATTAGTTACTGCACAGGCTAAGGTCTTGGGGAAATACCAAATTAGTCGATCGCCCCAGCACTTATAGCATTTTAGATTTTAGATTTTAGAATTGCGAATGACTGATGACGATCGTGGTTTCGATCACAAGTCTACAGGTGCAGGATTTTTGGGAACTGGTATTACCTATATCGGATGCTAGGCAAAAAAATCGGGTCAGGGCGCTTGTATGGGCCTCTCTGTACGCGGTGCACACCCTACTGATAACACTCAACCATTCAGTTTTGCGACCACGATTCAACAGTCAACAGTCAACAGTCAACAGTCAACAGTCAACAGTCAACAGTCAACAGTCAAAAATCACCGACGGTGCAACCGGAATTGATATGATTCTCTCTCCCAATTTCCCGATCCTAGCAAAATGCCTAACGCCAGCTCTTCTATCAGTGAAGGCTGGCGCTGGGCTTTAATTTATTTTATATATTTAGGGTCTTTATGAAAGCTGACCCCAATTGAACGAATTACAAGCGGTTTATGATTAGGGCCTTTAAATTTGCTGACCCCAATTAAAGCCACATTCTTAGTATTACAGGGATCGCTGGGAAACCACGATTTCATAATAATTTCTTTATATTTATAACTTTTCCTTGCCTCAGATATATTTTTGTCTCGATTTGTAAATTTTTATTACTTCGACTTGGGGGATCGGCCGTCGGCGCGCTGCTCCCAGCGAAACAGGAACACCATCAGGGCCACAACTCCGACTTGGAGGGCAAAATTGGGCAAAGCAGAACCAATTTCCCGGCCAGAGGCAATTTTAGCGAGGAAAACCAAGCCGCCTATAAAGCCAGAAGCGCCACAAGCTACATAGACAAACTGTCGCAGAGGCCGGTAGGGAGTGGCCATTTCTGCTGTTAAACGCTCGTATTGTTGGCGGCTGAGGTTGCGCGGGTTTTTTGGGATGTTTGTGCGATCGTCCGAATTGGGAGTTGGCATAGATTTAGAAAATAAGTAAATTAGGATTGGGCCACAAAAACCCGGTTTCTACCAAAAATCCTCTGGCTTAGGTAGCAAATACTAGCGAAAAACCGGGTTTTTGGTACTGGCTGCGCCAGAGAGAGTGAATATTAGACTACAACAAAGAGCTCACACCTGTCGAAATAAATCACCGCTGAATCCAAATCACAACTGTCTGTAAACAGCCGACAAAAACACCCAAAATGCCTCCTAAATTTACAATTCCCTGCAACTCGCTTTGGACAATTCCCTGAATTGCTAACTCCAACTCTTCAGGAGAAGTACCTTTAACTCGATCGACAATCACCTGGTCAATATTCAATATCGGGATAGCCTGAGCTACAATATTTTCTAAATCCCGCTCTAGATAGCGTTCTAAAACCAAAGCAAGTTCTTTGCTGACAATTCCGAGGGAAGCGCTCATCACCGCTGAAGTTTGCAAGCGATTGAGAAGCAACCGCGAAATATTTTCCCAGTCAATAGATTTACTCAACCCCTCAAGTACGTCTGTACCCCGCTGCTGAACATAGCTGCGAACACTGTCGCGCATAGTTTTTCGCAACTGTCTCACAGTCGAAACCGGTAAATTTTGCATCGACAAATTTTGCAGCCATTCCTGAATTCGCCCGCGAATTCCCAAAGAAACAGTTAACTCTGCTAACCGTTGATTTGTGGCTTCTCTGTCATCCAAACAAAAAGTCCGCAGCCGAGTTAAAGTGTTCCGCAAACCAAACAAATTTGCTACTACCCAATAAGTGCCGCTGGTTTTTTCTCGAAACCCTTCATCGATGATCGAAATATTGCGATCCGTCAAAAAGTCAATTAAAGCCTGCCGCAGCACTTCCGGGGGTATTACTACCTGCAACAACCAATCAGCAAGCTGAGCCGCCTGAGATTCCGTTAACTGAATCTCCAGCAAAACTTGGTCAAAAATTTGATTAAGCTGAACTTCTAAAAAATCTTCCCGGCGTGCCAAAACTTTGAGAATTCGCGGCACAGATTCCCCCAGCAAATCTCGCAAAATGTTAGCGAGAATTTTAGCGGTTTTTTGCTCTGCGTCTGCTTTTACCTGATCCAGCGCTAACTGCAACAGCCAGAGAATCACCGACTGCATCCGCTCGGTTTGCAAAAGGCGGCGCGCCAAGTTTTGCAGTTCCTGGGGCGTCAGCAGCGAACCCATAATTGTATCGGAAATTCGCTTTGCCAAGCGCTCTTGGTTGCGGGGGATCAAGCCTGGAGTGAAAGGCAACTTCCGCCCTTTGATGTAAATAGCTCGATACGGGCGGAACAGCATTTTGATAGCTATATCGTTAGTGAAATAGCCAATAATTCCTCCCACTACAGGTGGGGCCAACAACAGCCAAATGTCAGACGGATTCATCAATAATTGGGAATTGGGAATTGTTGATTGTTGACTGTTAACTGTTAACTGTTGACTGTTGACAACTGACAACTGACAACTGACAACAGTCAACGGACTAATACCAATACTCCCATCATAGCTCCGGCAATCGGGTAGTGGGTGGCGGTGGCAAATCCGGCTTTGTGGGCGATCGCGACTTGCTGCTCGCCGATCGGGAATTTTTCTAAACTAGGATTAATGTAGGCATATTCTTGAGTCATGCCAAATTGCTGAGCAATGGGCACTACGAGACTGTCTAGATAAAACTGCTGGAAGCTCCGCATTAGGGAATTGCTGGGGCGGTGGAGGTCGAGAATAGCTGCTTTGGCACCGGGTTTGAGGACGCGGTGCAATTCCTGAAGACTGCGGGGGATGTCAGTCACGTTACGCAGGCCGTAACCCATTGTGGCGCAGTCGAAGTAATTGTCAGTAAAAGGCAAGTCTAGGGCGTCAGCTTCTACCCAGGAAATGGGGCTTGCAGGCGTGAGAAAAGGTCGATCGCGCCTGGCCGCCACGGCCAATTGTTCGGCGGAAAAATCTACTCCAAATACGCAACCGGTCGGCCCTGCTTGTTTAGCCAGCAACAAAGCTAGATCCCCGCTACCGCAGCACAAGTCTAAACAAGTATTTCCGGGGCCCGCACTGCTCCATTTCACCGCCATTTGCTTCCAAATCCGGTGTTGCCCAAAGCTCAACCAGTCGTTCAATTGGTTGTAAACTGGTGCAATTCGATTAAATATAGTTTTAATTTGTGCGGCGTTATTAGTCATTGGGCATTTGTCATTGCGGAAAAGGTGAAAAGGTGATTGGGGAAAAGGTGATTTGTCAGCCGGAACTAATAATTAATCCGTCCATTCATGTCATGCTGTCGCCAGTCATTAATGCTTTTTTATTTGTTAGCGATCGGTGATATGTTGTCTTTAATCATTGGTTGGCTATCATTTTCGACTCAAGACACAGAGCCGACTGATGACTGATGACTGATGACTGATGACTGATGACTAAGGACTAATGACTGATGACTGATGACTCATGACTGATGACTAATGACCCTGAAAACTCGTCAATACCAAAGCAACTTCTTGAGCGGCGAGGTGAACTGTTGTGAGTTCGTCGGGGCGCAGGGAACAGGGTTGCTTCCACTGCATGGAAATCAGGGCGATCGATCGACCTTTGTGAATCACTGGGATGCTCAGGTGAGCTTGAATGCCTGATTTCTGATAGTGCGGCAAACTCGCTAGGTTTGTGTCGAGCCCAATATTCACAGCACCCTGAATAGTTTGAGAGGTAATTGCTTCTCGAACCAGAGGATCATCTGCCAGCCAATTTTCCACAGGTGAACCAGTGGTGTGACAGCCTTGGAGTGGCATTAAAACATTTCCGTCCACCAGTTGTAAAATGCAATAGTCCGCCAAAAAATTATCACTTATAGCAGTAGCAATTGGATCTAAACTTGCTTCCAAACTCGGATAATCCACAGCCGTTTGCATGATTGTTGCTAACAGTTGTATTTGAGTTTGGGCGCGGTCCAATTCCTCAGTCCGCTGCTTGAGAATTTCATAAGTCTCGGCCGCCTTTTGCACCACCATCTTCAGTTCGTTCGGGTCCCAAGGCTTGGTGATATACTTGTAAACCTGTCCTGAGTTAATCGCATCCACCAAGTCTTCAATGTCCGTAAAACCAGTCAAGATAATTCTGACCGTATTCGGAAACTGGGGTACGGTTTTGCTCAAAAACTCAGTTCCCTTCATTTCGGGCATCCGCTGGTCGGAAATGATGACGGCGACCTCGCCTTCGATGCCGAGGACTTCCAAGGCGCGAATTCCGCTCTCAGCTTTGAGGACGTTAAAATCTCGTCGGAAAGTGCGGTAGAGTAAATCCAGATTGTCTGGTTCGTCGTCTACTACCAGCATTTTGGGCTTTTTCGGTCTGTGTAGGGTCATGAGCTGGCGTTTAATTTGATCAAGCTCTGAAATGGCATTATCCATAACAATACGATAAACTCCCCTTCGTAAATTTAGGCGAGCAACTATTCTGTAACAATAGTCTCATAACTCACTTACTATTAATCTATCGCTCTGCCGCGACACGAGCCTTGCCGGTATCCAATAACACATAACTTAGCCTGAGTTTTTGATTCAATTATGACTGATACACCGCAAGATTCCTCCCCTCCTGCATCTGCATCCTCCACAAATGCTGTGGATGCCGAAAAGTTAATTCGATCGCTCCGCCGAAAAGAAGGCACTTGGGTAGAGTGGGGACAGGCCTGCACAGCACTGCTAAAAGCTGGCTACAACTCTCAAAGGATTTTTGAAGAAACTGGTTTTGAGCCAATTCAGCAAAATCAAGTAAGCGTCGCAGCCCAAGTTTACACCAGCATGGTCAATGCTGGGGCTTCAGAGGAAGTTCGATCGCACTTTTTGGGCAAAGGTAGCGATATCTTATACGAGTTTCGGATTCTCTCTCAAGTAGAGCGGGCCGGGGCGGCTGCTTTGATGCTAACCCACAATTTGGATGTTGACGATGCTCGCCAAGTTGCTAAAGCGATCAAGGAGTTTTCGCACTTCGGGAGTCTTCCCCAAGGGTTCACAGACACTCCCGGCGATGCTATGGCTTACCAATGCTGGCAATTGGCGAGACAGAAAAGCGATTTGCAAGAGCGATCGCGCTTAATTGCTCGCGGTTTAAAATTAGCTAGCAGCCCAACGGCTAGGGCGCAAATCGAGCAGTTGCTCGTTGATTTTACCGTAGTTCCGAGACGGGAAGCGCCCCGCCTGCCCGTCTACAGGCTCGATACCGAAGAACAATTGCCGCGCGTTGTCCCGGTTGTGGGCAAATTGCCACTTTCTACGACAGATTTGCTGGCAGTGCCTTTGCCGGAGGAAATCGAGCCGTTCCGAATGGTAAAATTTTCCGGAGCCGGAGCTTGGGTGGCGATTCCCGGATGGCAGGTAATTTTGAACGCTGAAGATCCGGTGGCTGTTTTGGGAATGAGTGATAAATTGCCGGTACCGCTGCAAGGCAAAGTTGAAGAAGTTTTAATTATTGCCGATCGAGCTCAAAGACAGTGGGATGCTGACAGTTATTTCCTCGCCGATAACGGGGGCAATTTAGAATTGTACTGGTTTGAACAATCCCCAGATATTCCTATTTTGGGGCGAGTTGTTCTGGTGATGCGTCCCAAAAAGATTGTGGATGAAGACTATACCAAAGATGGATGGCAAATTGATGATTAGTCAGTTGTCAGTTGACAGTTGTCAGTTGTCAGTTGTCAGTTGTTAGTTGTTAGTTGTTAGTTGTTAGTTGCTAGTTGCTATTTGTCAGTTGTCGTTGGTTTTAAGAACGGGTTCTCCGGCCGTTCCACAATACATAAATTTTACGTGGGTGGAATGACTACTGACTAATGACTACTGACTAATGACTACTGACTACTGACTAATGACTACTGACTAATGACTACTGACTACTGACTACTGAGGCGGTTTCGGTTCTTGAATTTGCGGAACAGAATGCTGTTTCTTAAATCGATTAAAGCCGTAAACCGCAGCCCCAATCAACAGCAAATAAGGACTGTAAGCCAACAGCCAAATACCCAAACCAAACAAACCGAGCGTCAATTCACCCACAGAATGAGTCGCTTTCCCCCAAGTTTCCTGCGCCCGCAAACCTAGAGAAGGTTCCTGAGTTTGTTGAGCCGATACTGCTGCTTCTAGAGTTAAGCTAATAGTCGAATAGGCTACTTGATTTCGCAAACTTTTTAACTGAGCGTCAATGCGTTCGATCGACTCCCGAATCTTGCTCAACTCTTGAGAAGCTTTGAGCACATCGCCGACAGAACCCGATCGCTCCATAATTTTTAACACCATTTCCTCTGATTTGCGGAGGTTCCGTAGCCTAGCCTCGTTGTCAACTAATTGATCGGTAACATCCTCAGCCATCAGAGAACGGTTCTCTACATTTCCGAGTTTTGCTAAAGCCTGTAAAGTAGTTTCTAAACGTTCTTGAGGCACCCGAATCTCCATAGACGCGGTTTGGCGGACACTGGAATCCGGGGGCTTTTGATTTTGGAAACCCAAAATATCGCCTTGCTGTTTTTCGACAATATTGGTAACAGATTTAGTGCTGGTGTCAATAGATTTGACAACTACGCTGAGTTGGGCTTTTTTAATCAGTTGGGGACGGATTGCCGGAGTTTCTGCTACTTTTTGTGATACAGCACGAGGTCTTGAGGCTGTGACTCCTGGTATGGGTGGGAGTGCAGGAGGGGGTGGTGGAGCCGAACGAGGTCTTGAGGCTGTGACTCCTGGTATGGGTGGGAGTGCAGGTGGGCGTGGTGGAGCCGATAGGGCAACTTGGTTTTCAGGGCTGCTGGATGAAACTGCGCCGCCTGTATCGCTGCTGGGCAGCGGAGATCCTCCGCAACTAGGCAAAGCAATGGCTGAAGATAAAGTTAAGAATACTGCTACAGCAAAACGAGTTGTGCTGTTGTTGGCTGGGTTTGGGTTTGGCTTGGGCGGGGGGGAATTGATTTTGAGGTGAGTTTTCATTTGGGTGACTCCTATAAAAAAGGCTTGGGTATTGAATTTTATGCTGGTTTCAATTTAAGCTCGAATAGATAGCGTTAGTTTAGCCGATACCGAAATGGAAACGGTAGAGGTTGAATACTTTGAGATTTTTAACCGCAGATAAACGCAGATGAACGCAGATGAACGCCAATAAATATCGGTGTGATGACCGAAAACAATTGGGTCACAAGTCCCCGGATTCATCCGTGGAGCGAGAAAAAAGCTCCTCGCTTCCCATCGCCAGCCCCCGGATTTATGAGCGAGGTCGCTTTATTCAATCTAAAATCTAAAATCTAAAATCTAAAATCGATTGACGGTTTGGGTTCTGGGCATAGGCGATCGCAACTAAAGCAACTCGGTTTCTGATACCGTTTGAAAAGGCTGAACGCCACAAATATTTTTCTAATCTAAAATCTAAAATCTAAAATCTAAAATCGAATGACAGATGAATTTGATACTGATTTTATGCGATCGACAACCCAGATCGATCGCCCAGATGTAGCCTCAGCGCTTTCAGAATCAGGGGTTGCCCCAGTTTTGCGAGAGCAAGCTTGCCTTAAAATTCGCGAAAGCTTGCGTGCGGGCCAGCAGGACATGGCGGATTGGCAAGGCGGCCCCCTTGCTGTTTCGGCGGTTCCGGGGGCCGGGAAGTCTACGGGAATGGCTGCTGCGTCGGCAATTGCGATCGCCCGCAACGGGCTTCACAGCCGCCGCCAGTTAATTGTCGTGACATTTACGCGATCGGCTGCTGCTAATATTAAAGCTAAAATTCGGGAAAGATTGGCCCAATTGTCTTTATCTCAAAGCGGCTTTGCGGTGCACACTTTGCACGGTTTAGCTTTGAATATTGCGATGCGCCATCCCGATTTGTCGGGTTTAAATTTAGAAAATTCAACCTTAGTTACTCCCACTCAAAGTCACCGATTAATCCGCACTTGTGTAGAACTTTGGATTGCCGAAAATCCCCGCCGATATCAAGTTTTGTTGGAAGGACAGCAATTCGATGGAGAGGAAACGGAGAGGCTGCGGCGACAATCGGTTTTGCGGACAGAAATTTTGCCGCAGGTAGCTAAAACTGTGATTCACGAGGCGAAATCTTCTGGTTTATTTCCCGAACAGTTGTTAGAAATGAGCGCTCTTGATACTGGAGACGGTTATGAGATTTTAGCAGTAGCTGGGGGTTTATATCAAAAATATCAAGCTTTGTTGAGGAGTCGGGAATTCATCGATTACGACGAAATGATTTTAGCCGCTTTGCGGGTGTTGGAAAATCCGAGGGCGAGGGCGATCGAGCAAAAGCAAGTATTTGCCGTTTTTGAGGATGAAGCGCAGGATTCTACACCTTTGCAGACTCGGCTTTTGGAAACATTGGCGATCGATCCCGATCATCCTACTTTACCTCCCAATTTTATCAGAGTTGGCGACCCAAATCAAGCGATTAATTCTACTTTCACTCCCGCAGACCCGATTTATTTTAACCAATTTTGTGATGAGTGCGAAGTAGAGAATAAGTTAGCCACAATGGACGGCGCAGGTCGCAGCACCCAGGTGATTATCGATGCCGCTAACTTTATGTTGCAATGGGTAAATAGCTCGAAATTAGCGGGAACGGAACAGCCTTTTCGCGACCAAACTATTAAGCCAGTACCCAGCGATGACCCGCAGCATAATGCCAATCCTGATCCCATTGGCCGAGGATTAGAATTGCATACTCCCCGCGATATTTACCATACAGTTGAGTTAATTGGCAAGCGGGTAATAGAGTTAGTAGAAGAATTTTTACCGGCAGAGTTTGAATTTGGAATAAATGGCAAAAATATCGAATCAGGCGGTGAAGCTAGCGAGGGTGAAAATAGTGCAAAATTGCCGTTAGAAAATCTGAAATCGATGGCTATTTTGGTGCGGGAAAACAAACAAGGTAAGTTTATCAAAGAAGTGCTAGAAAATCCTAAAAAGCACGGATTAAGCTTTGATTTGCAGAAATATGGGATTAAAATTGAAGATGTGGGAGAACGCGACAGACATTCTCAAGTACCTTGGGAAATCTTAACACTCCTGCAATTCCTCGATCGCCCCCACTCTCCAGACTACCTGAAAGCAGCGTTAAAGATTTTGAGCGATCGACAACTGATCCCCAAACAAGACTACAATGCTTTTGCGACTAGCCCCGAACAATTCCTTTACCCAGGCCCGCTAGACCCGCAGCAGTCAGACCCCGTTCGCAAATGTCGCTATTTTTGCTGCGGTTTGCTGCAAGCTAGCTTAGAACTGCCACCATACCAAATCATTTCATTCTTAGCCTTAGCGCTGCAATACGACCAAACAGAATTAGCCACGGCCGACAAATTAGCAGAACGAGTAGCAATCCAAACAGCCGGCAACAATTCAATGCGTAATATTTTGGATGTACTAAGCGAAATTGTCAGTTCCGAAAGATTTGAACCTGTGGATGCAGACGACAAAATAGAAGAACGCTATACCAGCAAAGGTCAACTAACAATTATTACCATGCACAAAGCTAAAGGATTGGATTGGGATTGCGTATTTTTGCCGTTTCTGCACGAACAAACCATCCCCGGAAATTTGCGAGTTTTGCCGCAAGCCCGATTTTTAGGAGATTTCACTTTAGCAGAGGTAGCGAGAGCACAGATTAGAGCAAGTTTGCACGAAAAATATCCTTTACCGAATCTAGGCGAAGCCTGGGAACAAGCAGGTTATTTGAAAACAGCAGAAGAGTTTCGACTGCTGTATGTAGCGATGACGCGAGCAAAAAGCTTGCTGTGGATGGCGGCGGAGAAAAAAGGGCCTTTTACTTGGAACAAACCAGAGAATTTACAGGAGCAAAAACCTTGTCCGGTAATGCCTGTTTTGAAGCAGAGATTTCCGAGTAATGCGATATAAAAGAAGTAATAATTATATCATGTCCGGTCGATTACCCAAAATCAGGTAGGGGCGGGTTCACCAACAATATCTGCCAATAATTAACAATCTCAAAAACCCGCCCTGCCCGGATATTATGGTCAATCTATCGGACATGATATTAAGCTGAGGTGCATCAGCTTATCACAAGTTATCTGGCGTTAGAAAATTCCTATCTTTGTCGCATAATCAACTTAATTCGATTGTTAATTGTTGTTCATTTAAATTGTATGGTGAGGGCGGACTTTCCGGCCCAACCCCTACTCCCCACAAGAGTGAAAATTTATTTTACCATGCAATTTAAACCCACATTCCGCACCCCCAACTGGCACATACGCGAATTGAGGGGGTAAAAGTGAATCATCCGAGACAAGAGCGAG
>NZ_JAUBTK010000010.1:0-136200 GCF_036702455.1 Microcoleus sp. D2_18a_D3 | reverse complement strand
GTCATTGGATTTCTCACCGGATGGTCCTGGATTTTACAGGCTTTATCTCTATCACATCTTTAAAAAAATGGTATAAGAGCCAAGCATAGCACCGAACTTTGAGAAAAATTAGAGGTTTGAAACCGCAGATTAACGCAGATAAACGCCGATTTATTTTGCAGTTTATCTGCGTTAATTTGCGTTCATCTGCGGTAAAAAATTAAATCTGATTATCCTCAGAAAACAATCCCAACAAAGGGCCGAGAATAGCGCCGAAAACAAAGCCGCCGGCGTGAGCCCAGTAGGCAACTCCCCCGGATTCCATGCCGACACTTGCCGGCGCATTCAAGGAAGCCAGGCCGCTCAATGCTTGCTGTGCAAACCAAAATCCTAGAAAGAAGAAAGCGGGGACTCTGACGGTGGTAATAAAAATTCCCAAGGGAAGCAGTGTCAGAACTTTGGCTTGGGGATATCTGAGAATGTAAGCTCCCATCACGCCTGCGATCGCGCCGCTAGCACCTAGGGACGGAATGGCAGATGCTGAGGAAAAAAACCACTGAGTTAGTGACGCTAAAACGCCGCAAGTAAGGTAAAATATTATAAATTTGACGTGTCCTAAACGGTCTTCTACGTTGTTGCCAAAAATCCACAAAAATAACATATTTCCGGCAATGTGGAGAAAGCCTGCGTGCAGGAATTGGGAGCTAATTAGTGTCGTCCATTCGGGAAATGGCGAAACTGGCAGAGCAACCCGACACATATTGCTTAACTGGCAAGGAATTACGGCCCAAGAGTAGAAGAATTGGGTTAATTGTCGATCGCCCAAACTGAGTTCGTACAAAAATACTAATATGTTTGCGGCAACCAGCCCGTAGGTGACGTAGGGAGTGATAGTAATGGGATTTTCATCGCGTAAGGGAACCACAGCCTTTTTTTCCTCATCAAAATATTGGCAACACAGTAGCGCATTTATAGCCCAGGTGTCTCCTGTCTAAAGGAAGAAAGAACAAGTCAATCGATTTTAGATTTTAGATTTTAGATTTTAGATTAAATAATTGAATAATTGAATAATTGAATAAAGCGACTTGACGGATGTATCCGGGGGCTGAAAGAAAAATACAACCCATTTAATAAAACCCTCCACATTGCAGTTAGTTGAATATCTGCTTTTTAGTGTTGGGTTTTATTTTACCGCAAAGCGGTATATTGTAGGATTGCAGAGCAAGTTTGTAGTTGCGATAGTGGTGCAGGGTTTTCACCTCTCAACAAAACTACAAACTTATTTATCCCCTTGCTGATTACATTTTTACAGCGGGGCTAGTCGAAGGTTTAGGCGACTTAATTTCCTGGGAAGCTGC
This sequence comes from Microcoleus sp. D2_18a_D3, assembly GCF_036702455.1. Lineage (NCBI taxonomy): Bacteria > Bacillati > Cyanobacteriota > Cyanophyceae > Oscillatoriales > Microcoleaceae > Microcoleus > Microcoleus sp. D2_18a_D3. Next base: position 134,863 of record NZ_JAUBTK010000010.1, on the reverse strand, counting down.
ACGGGCGCGGTAGAGTTTAGCAACGACTTGCTCACACTTGGACAAATCCGATTCTATCTCTGTCAAAATGGCAGTTGATACGGGATCTGTGAACTTCACCCGCAGGTTGTTGATATCGACAACACCGGTTTGCAAATCACCGAGAGTGCTCCGCAGTAAGAACGTTTCATCGGTTCCTTGCATCGACGCTTTTAATTTAGCGTACTTGTCAGCAATTTGGGCAGGAATTGAGGGTTTTTCACCGAAATCGTTGAGGCGTTTTTCGAGAGCGAGGATGTGGTTCTGTTTGTTTTTAATCATTTCTCTCAAGAGCGATCGCAAATCGCTATCTTGGGTTTTTTCCGCATAATTTTCAAACGCTTCGCAAGCATAGCGTTCCCCTGCGAGGGCGGTATTCAAACCTTTAACAATGTCGCCTTGTGTCGAACCTCCCCAACCATTAGCTAATTTCCACCATTCTGCATTTGTGTCAGTTTCTTCTGGCAAACCGACTTCTTTTCCGCCGTAACCGAGGCGAGCCAGAATTGCGGTGGTAAATATTGCTAAATCTCCTGGTTGGCGGGAAGTGATCAAGTTGCCGTCTACTACTAAAGCTTCATTAATGTAGTTAGCCCCGGCATTAATCATGTCTTTTTTAATTGCCAAGAAACCAGTCGCATTTTTGCCTTTCAGCAAGTCGGCTTCAATCAAAACTTGCGGGCCGTGGCAAACAGCAGCGACGATTTTTCCTTGCTCAAATGCTTCTCGTACAAAACGTACTGTATTGGGATTAGTCCGCATCATATCGGGAGCCATACCGCCGGGAATTATCACTGCATCGAATTCTGCGGGTACTGCTTCTGTGGTAGTTCCGTCAGCCTGCTGGGCAACTTTTCCTTGTTTCCCTGCATACTTTTCGTTTGTCCGCGAACCGAGGACAACTACATCAAAGTTTGCTTGTTTTAAGGCGTTGTAAGGAACTAAAAATTCGGAATCTTCTACTCCATTTTCAATGAGTATGGCAACTCGTTTGGTGTTGGTGCCGTTATTTGTTGTCATAATCAACTTTCCTCAGACTATCTTTTCATCTAACACTAATTCATTGATGATGTTTTTAGCGTCTTGCTAAAGTGATAAATTAGTGAGTTTTAAAAGATATCAGCGTGAGCCTTGAGAGGTATTTTACCAGAAAGAATTGCTTTAAAGCCTCTCCCATAAGCGGGAGAAATTAAAAGAAGACTATTCATTACTCCAATCCTCTTCCTCCCCAGGTAGAGGTCGCTATCAACTGTCAACTGTCAACTGTCAACTGTCAACTGAAAGAACTGTCTCAATGCACGTAAGAGGCTCCGTTAATGTCGATCGTAGTCCCGGTAGCGTGCGTAGCCAAACCCGACGCTAAAAAGGCGATAACATTGGCAACATCTTGAGGAGGAGCGATTTTGCCGATCGGGATATCGCGAATAATATCAGCTTCACCGAACTCCTGAATAAACTGATTAGACATTTCTGTACTGACAAATCCCGGTGCAACGGTAAAAGCCAAAATATTATCAGCCGCAAACCCTCTAGCAATGCTGCGAGTTAAAGCCACAATAGCACCTTTAGAAGCGGCGTAATGCAGATAATTCGGGTCATCGCCGCGAAAAGCAGCGCGACTTGCTATATTAATAATTGTACCGACTCGGCGAGTTTGAAAATGCAGAATAGATTCCCGGCACAAATCGGCAACGGCAACTAAATTTACTTGTAGAGTTTGCTGCCAAGCTGACGACCAAATATCGAATTTGTCCTCGATACCCGCTGACTGCATAATCCCGGCATTATTAACTAAAATATCAATATGACCCCGCCATTTTAAAGCATCTCGCCACAACATCGAGGCCGCGTTTTCCACCCTCAAATCTGCAGCCAATAAATAACAGCGATCGCGCGCTACACTTGCTGCTACCGCTTCAGCTTCTTTCTGACTGCGAAAGTAATGCAAAATCACCTCGGCCCCAGCATTAACCAGAGTCCGCACCGTCACTGCACCAATCCCTTTCGAGCCACCAGTTACTAAAATTACCTTTCCGGTTAAATCAATCATTTATGTCTCTCTTTTCTCTTTCTCTGTGACCTCTGCGCCCTCTGCGGTTAATAAAAAAATAAATCCCCTTCACACAGGAAATAGAATTGCTATATGATACAGCACATCCCATCTAATGTGTATGCCATTTCCTCATGCTGATGGATATCTGCAATAGACCTCTCCAAAAAAATCCAAATCCTTTCCCCTGTTGGTTTATATGGGAAATATAGCCACTGATTACAGCACTATAGCTTCTTTGTCATTAAACTCGATAACTACAGCGGCTTCGGCACCAAAGGTCGAATCAGCTCCATAATTCGATCATAATTAAAATTATTGATATAATCGGTTAGTGCTTTGGACAAACTTGCTTTGGATTCGGGAATTTGTACGATTAATTCATTCATAACTTCGCTATCGAGATAGTAAGCGGCGTGATACATTTGTTCTAACCACTGAGGGGGCATCATGGATAAATCTTCTACAGACACCGTTTCAACTAATTGTTTTTGTGGAGTTTGTTCTACGACTTCGTAGATATATTGTACTCCCAAATATTTAGCGAGTTTGTCAAAGATGTCCCTCTGCTGAAATGGCTTGTTTATAAAGTCGTTACAGCCAGCCATAAGAACTTTTTCTCGCTCTTCTTCAAAAACACTGGCAGTTAAAGCAATAATGACAGTTTCTTGGCTCTGAGGGCGTTCTCTAATATATTTAGTAGCTGTGTAGCCATCCACGATCGGCATTCGTATATCCATCAGAATCAGGTGCGGCCGCCAACTCTCCCACAGTGAGAGTGCCTCCGCTCCCTGTTTTGCTTCTCTCACCTCAAAACCAACCGAGGTAAGGATATCGAGTAACAAGCGGCGATTTTCTTCTAAATCTTCAACAATAAGAATGCGGTAAGTCGGTTGTCCGGGAGCTAAACCAATTACTCTTTGATTAATTAATTCTGGGGGTAAGGATTCTGCTTGAGGTAACTCTACACCAATCTCAAAAGAAAAAGTGCTACCTCGGTGCAAAGTGCTTTTAACCCCAATTTGACCGCCCATGAGTTTGACGAGTTTTTGACTGATCGCTAAACCAAGCCCACTGCCTTGACTCAAATTATTCCCAGCTTGGGCTTGCACAAATACCTTAAATAGGCTATCAATTTCTGTGGGCGCAATTCCCACGCCTGTATCCTCAACTTCAAAACATAGGTGACAGGATGTTTGGTCTCTTTGTGCTGCTCTTACCCGTAGGGTGACGCTTCCTTGGTTGGTAAACTTAATCGCATTACCGAGCAGATTGACCAAGACTTGATAGAGTTTTTTCTCGTCGCTATGCACAAATTGAGGAAGGTCGGGATCTATCTCGAAAATTAGTTGCAATTCTTTAGATTGGACTTTAACTTGGAACATTTCTTCAATAGAAGTCAGCAAACTTGTCAAATCAAAGTCAGAAGGATTGAGGGTCATCCGTCCGCTCTCTATTTTGGATAAATCTAAAATATCGTTAATCAAGTCCAATAAATGTCTACCGCTACGATTGACAATCTGTAAACGTTCTTGGAGAGAAGGACTCAGATTTCTCTCATAGCTCATCAATTGCGTGAATCCCAAAATTGAGTTGAGGGGGGTGCGGAGTTCGTGGCTCATATTGGCGAGGAAGACAGTCTTGGCTTGGTTTGCTTCATTTGCCTGATGAAATTCCAACTCAGCTTGTTTGCGATCGCTAATGTCAATTAAATATCCCAAAAGTTCTACTGGTGTACCTGAATTATCTCGAATTAGCCTAAGCTGACTGAGCATCCAGCGATAAACCCCATCGGAGCGACGAAAACGGTATTCGTGTAAATAAAAATCATTAGCGAATACATTTGCTAAGTCATTAAGCACTGCTTCTACATCATCTGGGTGTAAGTGATTCACCCAAAATTTAGAATCTTGTAAAAACTCGCTGGTTTCGTAGCCCAATATATCTTTGATATTTTCGCTGATGAACGTTGCTCCATAATCGCCAGCAGGTTTACTGCTAAAAATGAGCACGGGGCTGTAGTTGAGAAGAAAGTTGAGGCGATTTGTGGTAGCTTGCAAGGCTTGCTCAGCCAGTTTTAGCTCTGTGGCGTCCTCCTGAACGGCAACATATACAGTTCCGTATTCAGGATGCTCAAACCTGGATGTATGAACTCTGCACCAAAAGAAAGTTCCATCTTTCTTTCTATTGTGGACTTCATATTTCGCTTCGCCGATTTGTTCAATTTGAGTGACGATATCTAGAACGGTTACATCTGGTGTAAAATTTGTATCGACATAATTCAAGACACCAAGGGCTTGACCTGCGAGTTCGTCCTCTGTGTAGCCAAACATAGCGTCAAAGGTAGGATTGGTGTAGACTATAGTGAGATCTGAGGCTTTAATTAAACACACTCCACCGGCCATGTTATTCATAATAACACTCTGAAGCTCTAGCGTCTTTTGAGCTTCTTTTCGAGCGGTAATGTCTTGGATTTGAGCAATAAAATGCAGTGGATTTCCCTGTCCATCTTGTACTAGCGAGCCATCAAGAATAATCCAAATAATATGTCCTTGTTTATGGAAATACCGTTTTTCCAGTTGGTAAGTTGAAATTGTTCCTGCTAATAGGTGATGTGCATAACTAAGATCCGCGTCTAAATCGTCAGGATGGGTGATGTCTTGGAAACTTAATGCTAACAACTCTTCTGAGGAGTAGCCAAGAATCTGACATAAGGCAGGATTGACTTTAATCCAATGCCCATCAAGTGAAACGATCGCCATCCCGATAGAGGCATCTTCAAACGCATGGCGAAACTGCTCTTCACTGTTTCGTAAAGCCATCTCAATTTGTTTGCGATCGCTAATATCGCGCATAATAACAGTAAATACCGTTTCGTCTCTCATTTCCAGCTTAGAAATAGAGGCTTCAGCCGAAAACTGCGTTCCATCTTGACGACGACCCAAAATCTCGCTTCGTTCTCCCATCCTTCGCGCTCTGGTAGAAGACTGTGCAAATTGTTTGATATGCTGCGGGTGTGCATCTCTAAACTGTTCTGGCAGCAGTAAATTCAGTGGCTCCCCTAAAATATCCTCAATTTTATAGCCAAACATCTTTTCTGCCCCTTTATTAAACAGGGTAATGCGTTGAGTGCGATCGATGGAAATAATTGCATCATTGGCGATTTCTAGAATTCCTGCAAAACGAGCCTGCGATTTTTGTAAAGCATCTGTTCGTTCAGCCACAAGAATTTCTAAAGTTTCGTTAAGTTTTTTAATTTCTTTTTCGGCTTGTTGGCGCTTGTAATCTATCTGGTTTAAAAATCGAGCCGTCCCCAAGATGAGAATTGAGAACGTGAAAACCATAACAGTTGAATGCAATGTATAGCCAAAATTAGCGTTATACCAGTCTAAATTTTGTCCCTGAAGAGTGAACCAGTTCACTGTCACTGGAAAGATCGTCCCCCAAGGCAGCAACCACCGAACCATTACTCCGCCGACTAGGGAACTGGTTACTACTTGCATTAATCCTTCCTTGGGGCGGAGCAATAAAATTCCTCCATAGAGGATGAAAAAGGTGGCGATCGCGTTTACGGGTTGAGTCGTCGTAATTGTGACCAAACGTTCAAGAATATCGACATTGAATAGGTATCCAAATAAAGCTAGTAGAGAAATTAAAGCTGCAACACTACTAAAAATCTGAGCCAACCCAGTGTCCCGTTGGGAATTTTGCCCTAACAGTAACAGTGCTAGTCCCATCAGCACAAAATTTAGGGCGGTACTTACTGCCATTCTTCCCGGATAAGGAGTCGCTGAAGACACGAAATCTCGGAAAAGCCACTCATCAATACCCAGCTTCCAACCAAAAATATACTGGCTCAGCGTCAGCATACCGATGATGATTATCAATCCTGCCATCCCTTGAGCGATGCGATTGTACAGTCGGGTTCTTTGGTACTGCAACAATCTCAAAGACACTCCAGCCAGCAAAAAGCAAATTGCCGTGTTTGCTTTCATGGTCGAAGCCATACCGGGAAAACCACTTTTGAGTAGGGAGATGTCAAATTGCCAACCCAGCAGGACTAGACATCCAATTGCAATGACGAGTAGGCTTGCCATGTGAGAAATGCGCTTGTTCATAAATCGCCTGCTTGGGTTAAAACCATGTTCTTCTGATGTTACGCGAAGCGAAGAAGGGCAACCACTAGGGGACTGCCACTAGCCGAACAATGCAGATTTTGTAGGGCTGCGCCCCGTTGCCAGCGCCATATCTCGGCTTCCAGGACTTCTTTCTGCCTAAAGTGACCTTTATAACCTAATACTTCAACTATACTATTGGTGCATAGGCTTATATTCCTCTAGCAGGAAACTAGGGAAATCAGTATGATTGTCGATCTAACGAGCGATAGGGTGAGCGATCGAGCTACAAACTACCGAGGCAATATTTTAATTGTTGACGATCTGCCTGATAACCTGCGTCTGCTCAGGGATACTTTGAGGGCAGAGGGTTATAAAGTTCGCAGTGCTATAACAGGGGCAATGGCGATCAGAGCCGCCCAATCGCCATCCACGGAGTTAATCTTACTAGACATTAAATTGCCTGATATTGATGGTTATGAAGTTTGCCGACAATTAAAATCTGACGAGCGCACTGCCGACATTCCAATAATTTTTTTGAGTGCGCTAAATGAAACCTTTAATAAGGTGCAAGGGCTTGCGGCTGGAGGGGTAGATTATATTGCTAAGCCATTTCAAGTCGAAGAAGTATTAGCTCGTGTCGAAACCCACCTAACGATCCGAAGGCTGCAACAAAGCCTCCAAAAGCAGAATTTACGTCTCTTGATAGAAATTGAAGAACGGCAACGTCTCGAAGAGTCTCTCTTTGCCGAAAAGGAATTGGCTCAAGTGACACTGCAATCCATTGGCGATGCCGTCATTACCACTGATGCCCAAGGTAATGTGAGATATTTCAATCCGATAGCTGAGCGACTGACAGGCTGGAAAACTCATGAGGTTCAAGGAGTTCCTTTCTCTACAGTCTTCCTAATTGTCGATCAAGTAACGCGAGAGCCCGTAGAGAATCCTATAAACAAGGCTCTATTAGAGGAGCGAATTGTGACCTTAGCTCACAATACTATTCTGATTGGCCCTGATGGAACCGAGTATCCCATTGCTGACTCGGCAGCACCGATTCGAGACCGCCAAGGTCAAATTATCGGGGCAGTCATGGTCTTTCATGATGTTACGGAATCGCGCTATCTCACCCATAAACTCTCTTGGGAAGCCAATCACGACGCCCTGACGGGGTTAATCAACCGTCGCAGATTTGAGCAGCAGTTAGTTGATGCGCTCGCCTCTGTTAAAGATAGCAATCAGCAGCACGCTCTCTGTTATTTAGATTTAGATCAGTTCAAAGTCGTTAACGATACCGTAGGTCATATTGCTGGCGATGAGCTACTTCGCCAAATCACCGCACTTATTCAAAAGGGAGTCCGTGCTAATGATATGCTGGCTCGCTTGGGAGGTGATGAATTTGGTGTTTTGCTCACTCAATGTTCGCTCTCTCAAGCAACTCAGATTGCGGAAAACCTCAAAGACCTAGTGCATAAGTTTCGGTTTATTTGGAATGGCCAAACCTTTATCATCGGAGTCAGCATTGGAGTTGTTGCTATTGACCAAACCAGCCAAGATTTGAGGGAGCTTTTGGGAGCGGCTGATGCAGCTTGTTATGCCGCCAAAGCCAGAGGCCGCAACTGTGTTCATATTTATAGTCTAGATGATGGCGAACTAATTAAACAACGTGGTGAGAGGCAGTTGATTTCCAAAATCAGCCGAGCGCTGGAAACCAATCATTTTTGTCTCTACTACCAAAAGATTGTCTCTATTACCTCTAAACCATTAGTAGAGCATTATGAGATTTTGCTCAGAATGCTGGACGAGAATGGAAAAATAGTATCTCCCGCTCAGTTTATTCCCGCCGCCGAGCGTTACGGCTTGATAACAGAAATCGATTGTTGGGTTATCGAAAAATTTTTCTCTAACTATCACAATTTTCCCGAAAAAGATGTTCTTAGTCAAGGCTTGTATACGATAAATCTTTCTGGTGCTAGCATTAGTAACCATCAGTTTATGAGGTTTTTAATCGAACAATTTTCTCGCTACCAAGTCCCCCCACAAACCATTGGTTTTGAAATCACGGAAACCGCAGCGATCGCGAATTTTGAGCAAGCCAGATATTTCATGACCGAGCTCAAAAAGATTGGCTGTTGCTTTGCTTTAGATGATTTTGGCAGTGGGTTGAGTTCCTTTGCTTATCTGATGAATTTACCAGTTGATTATCTAAAAATTGATGGTGCTTTTGTCAAGAATATTAGTCATAATTTGATTTCTCAAGCGCTCGTTGAAGGGTTTAATGGTATTGCCCATGCGATGAATCTGCAAACTATAGCTGAGTTTGTCGAAGACGAGACTATCTTAGAAAAATTGCGGGAGATTGGAGTAGATTATGCTCAGGGTTATGGGATCGGCCGCCCTGTTCCTATTAATTTTAATCTCTAGTCGATCGCACGCTTGCCAGCGAACCCATTGCCTCACGCCTGCGCCCGGTATGCAGGCTTCCCAGAGTCGATCGCCCCCTGCTACAAGGGTGACTCAATTTACTGTGTCACATTGAGATCGAATGTGCTGTAATTGTAAAGGATTGAGTGTTCTATTGGAAATAAACCGGAAAATTTGCCATGAAAGCAGTTGCGTTCGATCGCTACGGTTCAGCCGAGGAATTGCAATACCGAGAGTTAGAAAAGCCGATCGCCAAATCCAACGAATTGTTAGTGCGAGTTCGCGCTAGCAGCGTCAATCCCGTAGACTGGAAAATCCGGCAAGGACACCTGCAACTATTAACAGGATTTAACTTTCCTCGAATTGTCGGTTCTGACATTTCGGGAGTTGTCGTGGAAGTCGGCCGGGAAGTCACCAAATTTCAACCTGGAGACGAAGTTTATACTTTTTTAAATCCCATGAGTGGGGGTGCTTGCGCCGAATACGCAGTCGTGGCAGAATCGGATGCCGCCTTTAAACCGAAAAACATCACTCATGCAGAAGCAGCAGCAGTACCGATCGCAGGTTTAACTGCTTTGCAATCGCTGAGGGATTTGGGTCAAATTCAAGCAGGAAACAAAGTATTGATTAACGGCGCTTCCGGCGGAGTCGGCACTTTTGCCGTGCAATTTGCGAAAGCAATGAATGCGGAAGTAACGGGAGTTTGCAGTGCTAAAAATAGAGAATTTGTCAAGAGTTTGGGAGCCGATTTTGTCCTGGATTACGAACAAATTGACTTTACTCAACAAACCGATAAATATGATATAATTTTAGATGCTGTGGGGACAAGAACATTTGCTGAATGCGAAAAAGTGCTGCAACCAGAGGGAGTTTATATATCGACTTTGCCAAGTTTCGAGAACCTCGCACCGATGTTAACGAGCTGGTTTATATCGGGTAAAAAAGCTAAATTCATTCTAGCCAATGCCCATCCCAGCGATTTAGAGGCTTTGCGGGAGTTAATAGAATCCGATAAAGTTGAGCCGATTGTCGATCGCACTTACAGCTTACAAGAAGTAGCAGCAGCCCACGCTTACAGCGAAACCGGCCGCGCGATCGGCAAAATTGCGATCGGGATTGAATAATGAAGGGAATACACGGATTTTGATACCCCTACACGGATTAATTATCGATCGTTCCTTCTGCTGCTGAAGTCAGAATGAAGAATGAAGAAGGAAGTCGGAGCAATTATGAAATAACTATTCTCCATTTCCAATTACCAATTTCCAATTACCAATTTTCAATTACCCATTCCCTCTTCCCAATTACCCCTTACCAATTACCCATTTCCTATGACTGCTCCCTCAAACTTGGAGACACCCGAACAAGGTTCCGACAACAACCTCGAAGCAATTAGCCAGGAAAACAGCATTGCACCAATCGCAGGCGGTGCGATGGGTTCTCGCAACTTAGAAAACGAATTTCTAGACGAACTTCCCGACGAAGTTGAAATGTCTTTATTCGACCATTTAGAAGAATTGCGTATGCGACTTTTCTACTCGCTAATTGCAGTAGTAATCGCTGTAATCGGTTGCTTTTTCACAGTTAAACCCATTGTGCAACTGCTAGAAGTACCGGCAGGGCCCGTCAAATTTCTGCAACTAGCTCCCGGCGAGTATTTCTTTGTTTCTATCGAAGTAGCCGGATACAGTGGTTTGCTCCTTGCCACTCCGTTTATTTTTTACCAGATAGCGCTGTTTGTTCTCCCCGGCTTGACTCGGAAAGAACGCAGGTTGCTGGGGCCTGTGTTTTTCGGATCTAGTTTCCTATTTTTGGGCGGTTTAGTATTTGCTTACATCGCTCTGATTCCGGCGGCGCTCAACTTCTTTGTTAGCTATGGGGCGGATGTTGTAGAGCAGTTGTGGTCGATCGACAAATACTTTAAATTTGTACTGCTGTTAATGTTCAGCACCGGCTTAGCTTTTCAAATCCCGATTGTCCAAGTATTGCTCGGAGTTTTGGGCATAGTTTCTTCCAACCAAATGCTCTCCGGCTGGCGGTATGTAGTCTTGGGAGCGGCAGTTTTGGGAGCGGTGTTAACGCCTTCTACTGACCCTTTAACGCAAAGTCTTTTAGGAGGTGCGGTGCTGAGCTTGTATTTTGGCGGGGTTGGTTTGGTAAAGCTTTTAGGGCGCTAAAAACTCCACAGAAAGATCGATCGACTCGCAGCCCCAAAAATATAGAGACGCGATCGCCCGCGCCTCTATAATTACTAAAAGTTAAAATTCCACACCAAAGTTTTGTCAAAACTTTGACTACATTCGGAACTGTTCGACTTCTGGAGTGTAGCCGATCGGCAAAACGTAATCCAGATTCTCGTGGGGACGAGCAATTATGTGATACGATAGCAACTTTCCGCCATCGACCTTTTTAACTGATTCAACTCCAGCAGCAACGGCTGCTTGCACTTCAGAAACATCTCCTCGCACTATAATTGTCCAGTAGGCGCGGGTTATTTTCTCATAGCGAACTAAAGTAACACGGGCTGCTTTCACCATTGAGTCCGCAACTTCTACTGCAGCGGGAAATCCTAAGACTTCAACCATTCCCAGTGCAACACCCATTACAACATTCTCCTAAATTTCACAAGATATCTGACCTTCATTGTATGTGAAATTGTTGACAGAAATTGGTTCCGATGATTTTGGTAAGCTAGAAGTCCGATCGCCCAAAATTAAAAAAGCCCCTAAAAAGCCCCAGAAACTGTTGCGGCATTTAAATCCCACAGTTGGGGGCGCGCAGCAAAGCCCGCCACACAAGACTTTGAATCAAAACAACTGTGCAAATTAGATGGGCCACAGCTTAGTTTCTCACCAGCAGCAAGTCCTATGACAAGCTCGCCGATCGATTTTCGGGACTTTGGGCTCAACTAATCCAGCCACGGCGCGACACAAAACTTTAGGGAACTCTCCCAGATCCCGGCTGTGGAGTCAATCGATTTTAGATTTTAGATTTTAGATTCAAGAATTGAAGCATTGACCCCACGGATCAATTCGGGGGCTTGTGTATCGGATACAGGTTTTTTATTTCTCGGTCCTGAGTTTGCGCGTTGGAATGAATCCGGGGGCTTGTATCGTGGATGATGAAGGTCAATCTAAAATCTAAAATCTAAAATCTAAAATCGACTGAGTGATTCAAAACTCGTCTAGCAACCACTCCGAGGCTCTTTCTCCCAAATCTAGGGGAACGCTGACAGCTTTACCCAAGCGGGGGCGATCGCGAGTAGTTACGATATATTCTCTCACCTGTTCTGTGCTCCCCCAGCCGTTGAGGTAATTGGCCACCGCATCCAAATGCTCGAAATAATCAGCCTCCGTCATCGGAAAAGATGCCTGTTCTAGATATTTCCACATAACTTGCACAAAAATCTTGCCCCGCGTTCGCCGCAATCTGATATCGTAAGACTTTCCCCATTTTTCTAGCAGTAGCTGGTGTAAATCCTGGCCCGTCATGGTTGCTCCTGAGTTAATCCATTAAACAATAAAAGACAAAGTTCAAAAAATGTAATAATACTCTAATAAAGGCTGGAAGGCGCATTCTTAAAAGGAATTTTCGCGGCCTAAAATTTGTGCTAGCAGATTAACGGCAATTATCCCAGTTGTCTGCACGTACAGGTTCGCTAACAGCTAACAAACAAACGTAACTTAAAACCGTAAAGGCAGGTCATGGCTCAATCTTCTGCTGGAAATCCCGATGTTCCCGATATGGGGCGTCGCCAATTTATGAATTTGCTGACGTTCGGTACAGTCACAGGTGTGGCACTGGGCGCACTCTATCCCGTTGTCCAATATTTTGTTCCTCCGTCGAGTGGGGCAGTTGGTGGCGGGGTGACAGCTAAAGATGCTTTGGGTAACGACATCATCGTTAGCGAATATTTGGCTTCGCACCCTGCGGGCGATCGCAGCTTAGCCCAAGGTCTCAAAGGCGACCCCACCTATGTTGTGGTGAAAGAAGACCAATCTATCGCCGACTACGGCATCAATGCAGTCTGCACTCACTTGGGTTGCGTCGTGCCTTGGAATGTTAGCGAAAACAAGTTTATCTGTCCTTGCCACGGTTCTCAATATAACAATGAGGGCAAAGTGGTGCGCGGCCCCGCGCCTTTGTCTCTGGCCCTGGCCCACGCCACTGTCGCAGATGACAAGATCGCTTTTACAACTTGGACAGAAACAGATTTCCGCACCGGCGAAGCACCTTGGTGGTCTTAAACTATTTTGGATTTTAGATTTGAGATTTTAGATAGGGGGTGAATGGTGAAAACCACAGATAATTGCATCCCTAAAGCAGTCTAATAATCCAAAATCCAAAATCCAAAATCCAAAATCCAAAATCCAAAATCCAAAATTGTCTGACCTTTGAGATTGAATACTCTAATGCCACAAACTAATTTATCTGCGATATTTCGCCGCAGTGCCAGGACGATCGCGAAAACAGCCTTAATTGCGATCGTAGCCGCAGGATTTTTCCTCACCAGCGACATCGCACTTCCCCAAGCAGCATTTGCTTACCCTTTCTGGGCCCAGCAAACAGCACCCGCTACTCCCCGCGAAGCAACAGGTCGCATTGTTTGCGCTAACTGTCACCTTGGTGCAAAACCGACTCAAGTTGAAGTACCGCAATCTGTTTTGCCTGACACAGTTTTTGAAGCTATTGTCAAGATTCCCTACGATACTAGCGTGCAGCAAGTTGTCGGCGACGGTAGCAAAGGCGGCTTGAATGTCGGTGCAGTTGTGATGTTGCCCGAAGGTTTCAAGATTGCTCCCGCTGACAGAATTCCCGAAGAAATGAAGGAAAAAGTCGGTGATCTTTACTTCCAACCTTACAGCGAAACCCAAGAAAATATTGTTTTAGTGGGCCCAGTACCGGGAGAACAGTATAAAGAATTGGTATTCCCAGTTTTGTCCCCGAATCCGGCAACTGACAAGTCCGTTCACTACGGCAAATACCAAATTTATGTTGGTGGCAACCGCGGTCGCGGTCAGGTTTATCCTACTGGCGAAAAGAGCAATAATACTGTTTACAATGCTTCGGTAGCTGGCAGCATTTCTAAGATTGCTCAACCTGAAGATGGCGGTTATCAAGTGACAATTCAACCTGCCGAAGGTGCAGCGGTTGTTGATACGATTCCCGCAGGCCCAGAACTGATTGTTACCGAAGGACAAACAGTTGCAGCAGGCGAACTTTTGACGAACAATCCTAATGTGGGCGGCTTCGGTCAAAAAGACGTGGAGATTGTGCTGCAAAGTGCCGATCGAGTTAAAGGATTGATGGCTTTCGTGGCTATAACCATGCTGGCTCAAATCATGCTGGTTCTCAAGAAGAAACAGGTCGAAAAAGTTCAAGCTGCTGAAATGAATTTCTAAACGCGGCTGTAATTAGTTGGGGAAGGTGCTCTGTGCACACCCAACTATTAGGTAAGTAGGGCGGGTATTCCCCGCCTTATTCTTTGATAAATAACAAGTAAAATAATGTTAATTGATGAGAAGATAGTTGAAGTAGGCCCGCTGCAATGGTTTTATCGGGAAACAAATCCGGTTAACGAAACTGGTAAACCGCCCGTACTGCTGCTGCACGGTTTGCCGTCCCAGAGTTTTACCTGGACTGTAATAATGCCGGATTTGGCTGCACAGGGATTTAGATCGATCGCCCCAGATTGGGTGGGTTACGGGCGATCGACAAAACCAGACAAGCGCGACTTTGCCTACACTCCCGATGCTTTTATTGACGCCCTCGCTGGCTTTATTCAAGCTATAGAATTAGACCGATTTTACCTAGTTGTTCAAGGATTTTTAGCTTCAGCCGGCATTCAATACGCTTTACGCAATCCCGATAAAATTGAGCGTCTAGCCGTCATCAATACACCAGTTTCACCAGATATCAAGTTGCCTTGGAAAATGCAGCAGTTGGGGCTGCCTTTTATTGGCGACATGATGACGCAAGACCCGCTTTTGGTTGACAGAACTCTCGAAGGTGGCTGCGGCCAGACAATATCAGACAAGGATTTAGATGTTTACCGCCGCCCGTTTTTGAAGAGTTCGGATGCGGGTCGATCGCTCATGAATACAGTCCGCAATATTCAATTGCCGCAGTCAATGGCCGAAATTGAATCCGGCTTGAAAGCATGGACTCGACCAACTTTATTTGTCTGGGGTTTGACAGATCCTTGGCTGAGTGTTGAACCTGCTAAAAAGCTAGTGGGTTCCCTGCAAAATGCAGAGTTAGTCACACTGGAACAAGCGGGGCATTATCCTCAAGAACATTGGTCAGAAAAAGTTGGCGATGCTGTGATAACTTTTCTGCGCCGCCAGGAGGTAAAATAATATTTTGTACATAACTCTCGGTGCTGGGTCAGCGAAGCAGAGCCAAAGCATCTGCGTTTCCAGGCAGAGCCTTGGAACGAACACGATCAACCCCGTACCCGCCCTGTGCCCGCTCGCAACGAGCAATCTAAAATCTAAAATCTAAAATCTAAAATCGACATGACTCGTCCCCGTTCAATTTTTGCCTTGATGATGGCGTTTTTGATGGCATTTCTGGTTAGTTGCAGTAGTGTCGAAGCAAAAGTTCCAACCACTTACACAGCAGCCCAGACCCAGCAAATTCAGCGCTATGTTCCTACTCTGACCGATTTCCGATCGCGCATGGATAAACTGGGAACCCTAATTCAAAAACGGAATTGGGTTGATACCAGAACTTACATTCACGGGCCTCTAGGCGACTTGCGGAACACCATGAAAACCGTCTCTGCGAGTTTGTTGCCTAGTTCTCAACAGCAAGCTGTTGATTTAACTAAGAGTTTGTTTACCGATTTGGTTAACATTGATCTTGCTGCTAAAGAGCTTGACTATGCAAAAGTCACGGCCAGCTATCAAAAAGCTGTCAATGATTTCGATACCTTCTTGCAGCTAATTCCTAAAGCTTAATAGCTTGGGGTTTGTAGGCTGGGCAATAGATGGGTGTCAAATTAAGACTGAAACCCATAATAAATATCGCTTGTAGTCGAGTCTAGATCCCCCCTAGCCCCCCTTAGTAAGGGGGGGGACAAGAGTATTCAAACTCCACCTAAAAAAAGGGGGCAGAGCATTCAAAGTCAACCCCTACTCCCCTTATTAAGGGGGAGTTAGGGGGATCGAGACTTCGAGACAAACGATAAAAACAGAGGATTTTACTGTTAATTTGACACGCTTTGCGCTCAGAACCCTACGAAAAACTTCTATAAAATATAAAATATAAAATATAAAATATAAAATATAAAATATAATGATACGCATTGCAATTATTGGTTGCGGTATTATTGGGGCTTCGATCGCCTTTGAACTAAGTCAATTTCCCGAACTAAAAGTTACTGTGTTCGACAAACAGCCGCCGGCACAAGGGTCTACTGGCGCGGCACTCGGTGTTTTGATGGCAGTTATAAGCAACAAAACTAAGGGTAGAAAGTGGCAGTTGACGGAAACCAGCCTTCAGCGCTACGAAACTTTGATTCCAGAATTGGAAGCAGTTACGGGGCGAAAAATTCCTTTTAACAAACAAGGAATTTTAATGCTTTGTTCGGAGGGAGAGGATTTAAGTAAGTGGGAAAATTTGATAGCAACTCGCCGTTCTCAAGGTTGGCAATTGGAACTTTGGGATGTGGAACGAGTTCGCGATCGCTGCCCTCATATCTCTTTAAATGATAAGATTATTGCTGCGATTTATTCGCCTCAAGACCGGCAAGTCGATCCGACGGCGCTAACTTTGGCTTTGGTTGATGCTGCTGAACGAAATGGGGTAATTTTTGAGTTTGGCGTGGAAGTTGAAGGAATTAGTGAGTTGGATTCTCCGGTGTCTCAGATTCAACTCCCATCTTCCATTACTGTCAATACGTCTTGTGCAACCGGCAGGATGCCTGTTATTGAAAATTTCGATCGACTAATTGTTTGCGCTGGTTTGGGTTCTGCTGCTGTCACTGCATCGTTAAATCAGTTGGTTGACATTCGCCCGGTGTTGGGACAAGCGCTGCATTTGCGATCGGCAAAGCCTTTAGGAAACCCTGATTTTAGGCCAGTAATTACTTGCGATGACGTTCACATTGTGCCTTTGGGCGATTCCCTACGGGATAGCTTCGCTTCACGGGAAGTTTGGGTGGGGGCGACAGTGGAGTTTTCCGAAAATGGCGGGGAAATTCAGGCGAATGCTGATATGTTGGCGCAAGTGATGGCAAGGGCGAGAGCACTTTGTCCCGCCTTAGCAGACGCTGAAATCATCAGGAAATGGTCAGGATTGCGCCCGCGGCCGGAAGGGCGGCCGGCACCAATTATCGAGACGCTTCCCGGTAACGATCGCGTTCTCATAGCCAGCGGCCACTATCGCAACGGTGTTCTGCTGGCCCCTGCAACAGCGCGATCGATTCGAGAAATGATTTTGCAATAATTAACAAATGTTAATATAATCAAGATAGCAATTCATATCTTACATCTAAATATGTCCGACAAACCTTTAGGTAAACCCCGCTCTTTGTGGCGAGTAATTTTGCTGTCGGCAGTCACCTTGCTGCTATATTACGGATGGTACAAATGGATTATTCAAGAAGAATTGCGTCGCTATAACGGCAGCGGTTGGTCGGGAACTCTTTGCTTGCTTCCTTTTGTTTTAGGAGTAGCCGTCCCCCAAGCTTTGCGGATATTCGACCCTGACGTTCCCGGATGGTTTGGTTGGTTTTCCCTCCTGGGTATTGCTTGGATTTACATTGTGCAATTCAAACTTTACAACACAGTTAACGAATTGTACCGCCAAGAAGGAATTAAAGAACCGCTAACAGTGTGGTGGATTTTTGTACCTGGTTTAAATTTAGTTGTCGGCTTGCGGCAAATTCACTTTTTGAGCCAGTTTTGGGCGAGAAAACAGGGAATTGAAGTTAAGGATAACTTAGCCGAAAGTATTCCTTTTCTGTCAGCTAACGCTTAATCTGTATTAAGGCATCTGGACTTGTTGCTGCAATTTCTCTGGGATTTGCAGCGATCGCATCTACATATTCTATTCTCAAGGAGTTACGTGGACTTTTAACATCTCCCAAGTGTCCCGTTCCATGTTCAAGATATTGCCCACTTCTTGCAAAAGTTCATAAGCCTTGAAATTTATGGGAATTTCTTCTTCAATGAGAATATTGCACAAAGTCTCTAACGCCAGATTCCACTCGCCCGCCTGAATATCTGAAACCCTAAATTATATTTGAGTGTCTGACAGTTGGGGTTTCACGATGTTAATGAGTTCATGGAGTTTACTTTCTACAAGTTTATAGTCAAACATGAGTCTATCTCCTGTTGGGAGCGATCGGGCATTATGAGCCAAGCCACTTGAGAAAAGGAACCGAGTTTCTCACCTACTCAATACTTTGAATTAGTTTAATGTTATTTCTCAGCCATTCATTGACCAAAACTTGAACCTCCATCTTTTTATGCTCAGCAATTTTAGTCACAAATTCCTCGACATCTGGTTCGAGATAAATGGGATAATGAAACGTAGCATCAGGATGGTAAAACTTGCCTTGCTCTGATGAAGAAAAGTCATACTCTGATTTCATAATTTCCTCTCTTGATAAGCTTGGGTTTCAGTCAAATTAGCTTTGCGGGCTGAAATTATCCGAATTATACAGGAGGTGCGATCGGTTTGTTCAAAGGTATGGATGACAACCCTTAAAGTTCCTGTTTCATCTAAGCCTATGGTAATCCATCTATCTTCATCTTGACTGTGTTCTTCATCATATATTGTTAATTGAGAACTATCGCGGAAAACAGTTGATGCCAAACGAAAATTTAATTGATGCTTGCGAATATTTTGCTTTTCTTTGGCTGGATTCCAATCAAAGTTATAATCCAAGGCAATTTATTATGGTAAACGAAGCTGCAATTAAATTATAACATAAATTATGAGTTAATGACTTCATGGAGTTTACTGCCAACAAGTTTGTAGCCAAACATGAGTTTATCTCCTTTTGAACTCGATCGCGATCGGGAATTATGAGCTAAGCCACTTGAGAAACGTATAGCGGAATCTTGTCTGGCGACTTAAATCCTGGTAAGTGACTCCTGGAATCGCGCACATTTTAATCTTAACATTGCTGAACTTTGACTGCACTTCCGATTCCAGCTTGTCGAGGAGTCTTAGATACCCGACTTTGTGAATAAGTCGGATATCTGGGTATTTTTCACCAGAACCGATTCGGCAAATCGGCCAAAATTAGTTTGAGTTCCGGTTCATTAACCCGCTTAATTGCTTTAGGAATACTTACCCACTGCCGCTTTCTCTTGGTAGCTTCGGGCCAAATTTCCAGAACTGCTTGCACTTCCATTAAAAATACTCCTACCAGCCAAGTACAGCCGGACTTTTGATACTCGTAAGTTCCTAGCAAATCCGGGAACACTTTACCCAACAAACCTGCTTCTTCCCAAGCTTCCTTGGCGGCCGAATCTTGGGGAGTCATGTCAGGTTCAATTAATCCTTTGGGAATCACCCAGCGCTTGCTAGCCGAAGAAGTAATTAGCATTACTTCAATTTTTCCGTCTTGAATACGATAGGGAATTACCCCCGATTGCTCTACCAATACAGCGGTTCTTATACTCATGATTTATGCAATATTTATTGGTAAAAAAGCTGCTACATCAAAGCTTTACAAATTAAAAAAAATTGCATTCTGATTCTCGATAATTCCCCAGTTGAGACAACAAAGTGGAGAATAGAGATATTTGGTTTTTCCCCTCTGTGCAAAATAGGAAATTCCCCTGCACTCCCAATGAACAATAATATTATTATAACTGCGCGAAATCCTCTACCGAAAAGCAGATAAAAGCCGATCGCCAATATCTGCTTTTATCTGCGTTGGTAGGATTTTACACCTAATCTTTCTTCGCCTTAGCCTCCAAATTTTCCATCCGACTCCTCAAATCTTGATTCTCCTTTTTCACCTGGTCTAAT
Organism: Microcoleus sp. D2_18a_D3; assembly: GCF_036702455.1. NCBI lineage: Bacteria > Bacillati > Cyanobacteriota > Cyanophyceae > Oscillatoriales > Microcoleaceae > Microcoleus > Microcoleus sp. D2_18a_D3. Next base: position 115,267 of record NZ_JAUBTK010000010.1, on the reverse strand, counting down.
TCCTCCCGCAACTGCTTTACGGCTGCATCAGAACCAGCATTTTTCTGCACTCTTTGCACAGCTTCATCAGCCATGCGGCGAACGCGGCCATCGGGAGTTTGGTCAGCTAAAGAACGCAAAATGCGAATTGCTTTGCGAGTTTGCATTTGTCCTAATCCCACTACTACAGAGACTTGAGTCAAGAAAAACGTCTCTTTAGATAATTCTGCCAATCGCTGCAAAATCCGTTCTAAATTGACCTTCGTTTGACCAGTCGAAATTGTGCCCAAAGCTCGAATTGCAGCCAAGCGCAAAGCTTGCGGAGTACCGGCGGCTGTGTATTTCAATATTAAATTCAGCGCATCTTCAGAAGTTTTCATCTGCGCCAAACCGGAGATCGCACCCGATCGCACTACCTCATTCCACCCCTGACGTTCTTTCAGCACCAATTTTAACTCTTTGAGTACCTGTTCGTCGGTCGGTTTTTCGTCGGGGTTAGCCGCTGCAATTGAGCCCATAGCACTCGCTGCTGCTGCTTCTACGTAATAGCTGTCGTCGCCTTTTTCGACGATCGATCTCAGCGCTTTATAAGTTTCGTGAGTTTGGATTTTACCCAGCGCATTCACCACAGCGCGGCGAACGCGAGCATCTTTATCTTTTAAACCACTTACTAAACCTTCAAAAACTTGGTCGAGTTTAATTTCAACTAACTGACCGGCAACTTCTGCCCGTACTGCCCAGAACGGCTCTTTCTTGAGAACTTCTGACAGCGTTTTCACCGCTTCCAGCCCTCCTTTTTTCGCCAAAGCTTGAGCAGCGTAAATCCGGGAAACCGGGTCTGGATCGAACTGCAACTGAGCTTTTAGTTCTGCAACTCCATACTCTAACGCAACAGTTTTTAAGTATTTATTGCCTACATCAAAACTGATAAATGCCGGCTTCTCTTCAAGGGGAAAATAGAAGCTTTGCTCGCGCTCATGCACTCGGACTGTGAAAGTTTTTAGGTTCGGGGTTGAACGTGCCCAACTGTCATCATCTGCTTCTTTTTCCGGCTTGTAACCGAAGCCGATCGGGATTTTCAAATCAAATACATCTTTGCTGTTGCCGTTGCCATTTTTGCTATCTTTTACCTGAGTTTGGGTGACAGTAACTTTTGCTAATTTGCTGTCGCCATCCCAGGAATAAGCAACCTTATAATCTGGATGACCGCCACGATAAACGTACTGGTCAAACAAAAACATGAGATTGCGACCAGTAGCCTTTTCTATCGCCCTGAGCAAATCGATCGTTTCTACAGTTTTGTGAGCGTTATCCCGCACAAAAGTGTGAATTGCTTTGTAAAATAATTCGTCGCCCAACTCGGCGCGAATCATGTGATAGACGCAAGCACCTTTTTCGTACAAATGGCGATCGTACAATTCAATGGCTTCGCGGTAAACGTGAGTAACCATCGGGCGGCGGTAGCGGGAACTATCTTCAGCTAAATAACTGCGGGCTTCATTTAACATATAGTAAGCCGCGTCTTCTTTGCCATATTCTTTATCAGTCCACAGCACCTCGGAATAAGAAGCCATGCCTTCTTTCAGCCAAGCGTGAGACCAATGTTTGATTACTACTAAATCGCCGAACCATTGGTGAGCCAATTCGTGGGCTACTAAGCTTTCAGTACCTCGATTGTCGAGGGCGGCGCGTTCGTCTAGCAAGCACCTATCTGTTAGCAAAGTTGTGGAAGTGTTTTCCATACCGCCGAAGATGAAATCATCGACGCAGACTTGAGCGTATTTGGGAAAAGGGTAAGGATAGCCAAATGCTTCAGAGAAGAATTCAATCATTTGAGGCGTTTTGCCCATGCTGCGCTTAGCGTCTGCTTCGCGGCTTCTTTCCACGTAATAATTAACTGGTTTGCCGTTCCATTCGTCTTTAATTTCGGCAAAATCTCCGACTGCTAAGGTCATTAAGTACGTCGGGTGTACCTGGGTTTGCGACCAGTGATAAATTTTCTCGTCTCCGTCGTTTTTTGTGCTAATTAATTCGCCGTTGGAGATGGCAAAAAGTTGCCTGGGAACTCGCACTCGAATTTCGGAAGTTGCCAACTGTCCGGGATAGTCGAAACAGGGAAACCAGAAGCGGGAATCTTCGTCTTCGCCTTGAGTCCAAACTTGTGTTGGTTTGTCTGGATAGTTTTTGTCCGGGCCGACGAAATAAAGGCCGCGTTGGGGTTTTTCGACCGAGTAGTCGATCGCAATAGTAATTGGTTGGTAAGCTTCTGTTGGTTCGTGCAGTTGAATTTGCAGCACTTCGCCGTCGCTGTCGAAATTTTGCTCGGTTTCGCCAACTTTTACCGATTCAATGTTGAGGTTGACCGCATCTAAGGTTAATTTGTCAATACCGCTGCGGACTGGATTGATGCGGATGCTGCAAGTGCCGCGAAAGCTTTGTTTGGGAATATTCAGCACTAAGTCGAGGAAAATGTGCTCTACTTGACCGGGGCGATCCGGGTTGTAATGCGGCCGAGCACCGGGCATCTCGAAGGATTTGTGAGCGTTTTCAGAATCGAAGTAAGTATTTGACATTGTGATGGCAAAGTTGTGAGTCGAGCGGCGATCGCTGGCAGCGCCGATCCGGCTGAACTGCCAGCTTATTATAGAGTAGCGCGTCCTAGCTGCTGTTGTCGCTAACTTGTTAAAAACTGGGTCTATCGTTGAGGGGATGGAAAATATGATTTTTTCGTTACAATATCAGCAAGGTTAATGTCTGCAATCATCAGCCTGTAATTGAAATTCAGAGGGAAATCTGCATGACAGCTACACTATCAGTTCCCAATTCCATCGAGTCTTGGCTGGGCGACGAAGCCGAAGACTTGCTCACCCATCAAGCAAAAGTTTCTAAAGATTTTTTGCACCTGCCTGGCCCGGATTGGGTCGATCGCATTTTTGCTCAAACCGATCGATCTCCCCAAGTTTTGCGATCGCTTCAGCAACTCTATTCTAGCGGACGCTTGGCAAATACCGGCTATTTATCCATCCTGCCAGTAGACCAAGGAATCGAACACTCGGCGGCCGCTTCTTTTGCACCGAATCCCATTTATTTTGACAGCGAAAACATCATTAAATTAGCAATTTCGGCTGGCTGCAATGCTGTCGCGACAACCCTGGGAGTTTTGGGAAGCGTATCTCGCAAATACGCGCATAAAATCCCTTTTATTGTCAAGCTCAATCACAACGAATTGCTAACTTATCCCAATCAATTCGACCAAGTAATGTTTGCGACCGTCGAACAAGCTTGGAATTTGGGAGCAGTTGCAGTCGGAGCAACAATTTATTTTGGTTCGCCGGAATCGACGCGACAAATCCAAGAAGTCAGTCAAGCTTTTGCCCACGCTCACGAATACGGAATGGCGACAATTTTGTGGTGCTATCTCCGCAACGATATCTTTAAACAAGACAAAGATTATCACGTTGCAGCCGATTTAACCGGGCAAGCAAATCACTTGGGAGTGACAATTCAAGCTGACATTATCAAGCAGAAATTGCCAGAATGCAACAACGGTTACGAAGCTGTGGCTAAAGCTAGCGGCCACAGTTACGGCAAAACAGACAAGCGCGTTTATTCGGATTTGACAACGGATCACCCGATCGATCTAACTCGCTATCAAGTGCTCAACTGTTATGCGGGAAGGATGGGTTTAATTAACTCCGGCGGTGCTTCCGGCAAAAGCGATTTTGCCGAAGCAATTCGCACGGCGGTAATCAACAAGCGCGCTGGCGGCTGCGGCTTAATTTCCGGCCGCAAAACTTTTCAGCGTCCTTTTGAAGAAGGCGTAAAATTGTTCCACGCCATTCAAGACGTTTATTTGTCGCCAGAAATCTCGATCGCCTAAAAATTTACCGCACAGAGATTGGCCTCAATATCACAACCTAAACGTAGGTGTGCACGACCCACAAATCTTCGTAAACCTAGGGTGCACACTGTGCACCTTACGTGATTAAAATTCCTTAATCTAAGTTGCAACTTAGCTGTAGTATTAATACTAGCTGAACATATATACAGACACAGTATATAATTTAAAAATGCCCCACAGCCTTGTTTTAAACCTGCGGCCAGTTGCACCAATTCCATCCCAGTTTTTAACGGGGCGGCATCTCCACGCTTTATTTTTGAACCTTGTGAGTGCTGTAGACAGCGATTTGAGCGCGTACCTGCACGACCAATCTCATGAAAAAGCTTTCACTTTAAGCCCCTTTCAAGTAAGCAGAAAAGAGGCTTACAAAAGCACCACGCCCCCGCCACAAAAGAGAGTTTTGGCTCCGGCTTCCCGCACAATTTCGCAGGATGTACAGTGGGAACACAAGCAAGCTATTCAGGAAAATACGCCGATTTGGTGGCGAATTTCTCTGCTGGATGACGGTTTGTTCGATCGCCTAACTCAACTTTGGCAGCAACTTAATTTCGCTCGCCCTTGGCATCTCGGCCCGACAAATATATACATTACTAATATTTTGAGCGAACCGCAATCAAACCAGCCTTGGGTCAACTTTTGTACTTACGCCGAATTGTTCGATAGAGCTTCGGAAACTGAGCGCCAAATTGCTTTAAGTTTTTGCACTCCTACTAATTTTCGGCAAGGTGTCTACGATAGTGCTATGCCCACTCGTGAGAGTATTTTTGGCAGTTTAGCTAATCGCTGGAACAAGTACAGCACGATTGCGATCGAACCTACTTTCACAGAAGCTATTTTTCCCAGTTTCTTCGATATCAGAACAGAAGTTAGTACGGATTCTCGCAGTAAATTTATTGGCTGCGTCGGCGATATTAGTTACCGAATTATGGGAGATATAGCTCCTGCTACTATCAAGCAAATTAACACTTTAGCAGATTTTGCGCTTTACAGCGGAGTCGGGCGAAAGACGCCGATGGGAATGGGAATGACGCGCCGGTTGCATGATTTTTAATTATTCACCTTTGGGCTGAATTTCACTGACTATTTCATAAACATCAGTGTCTGGTATTTTCGCAAACAAAGGCGCCATCTGCTTCAATATTTCCTGATAAGCTTCGCTTTGATTGGCTGCCATATCTTCTACGCTTTCCCAAAAAATGATGGCAATACCTTTGTCTGTATTGGGCAATTGCAGCAGGTATGCTCCCTTAAAACCTGTGGCATAAGTTGCAACGGCTTTTTCAAAAAGTTGTTCTGCAGCTTCAAATTTTCCGGGTTTAAATTCGCCAATGGCAACGTAGGCAAACTGATGTCGGAGAAAGTCGAGAAATTCTGACATATCTTTTTCCTCACTTAATAGCGATACACTAAGTTATATTTTACCCGATCGCCCGAAATTTGTGAATATCGCTGTTTATAAGTAGATCGACCTAAAAAAACCTAACAGCGATCGATCTTTCGATTATTCTGCTCTATCCAACCAAACCATTAAATCGGATAAACTAGAAAATCCGACTACCTCCTCTACCAAACTCTCTAATTGCTCAACCGATAATTCCCCAATCCGCGAAACTACATCGGGATTTACGGCTCCTACTCGTCGCTCCAGCAGACGCAGAATTAATGCTCTTTGACCTGCTCTAATCCCTTCTTGCATCCCTGCTTGACGGCCTTCTTGCATCAATTGAATCCTAGCTGGCTCCAAAGCTCGCTCCAAAGCTCGCTCCAGACCTTCTTCTACGCCCCTAGTAATTATTCCCCGCTGTTCTTCGATCGCCATTTCTTGGGCTTCCATATCCTCGAACTCTTTCAAGCTTAAGTTAGCCTCATTGGCAATTTGAAAAGCTTTTTCTAGTTCTGGAACTGTTTCCATTGTGGCTGGGATTGTTTCTAGATCGGGAGTATTTTTCAGAAAATAAATCCATTTATCTGTCAAAGTTGTGAGTTCATCTAACTCTTTTTTGAACTTCGGCAACTCGACAAAAAACATTTCAACTTGGAGATGGGGATAATCAAATAGTTTCTCTTTTTCCTTAAACACAAAATGAGAAATAACATCAGGTTGTTCTTTAAACATTTCAAAATCAGTAATCGTCAAAGCAATTACTGGTTGTAATCTAGGATAACCTTCTCTAATTTTGAGTTGGTTGGCATAGGTTTTGGCTAAGTTGTAGATGACTCGTTTTTCAAAAGCGGCTACATTCAGAACTTGCATTTCAATAATTACCGTCTTGTTGCCGGTAATTCGAGCTTTGACATCCAAATAACTATCTTTGAGTCCGCTAACGGTAGCAGCCGAGTAAGGGTCAATAATTTGCAAGTCTTGGATGATTGGCTCACCGGCGTAAATTAGAGCATTTAAGAAGCTGATGAGGATGTCTTGGCTGTCGGTAGAACCAAAGATTTTTTTGAAGGCAAAGTCTGTTTTAGGGCTGATAAATTTCATGATATTTTTCCTAATCTGTTTTATTGATTTATGAAAGATTTTGATGAAGCGCGATCGCTTCGGGGCTGCGAAAACTGGGTAGCTGCAATAGCCCACTTGAATTTATGAAAATACGGGTGATATAAATTTAACATACAAGTAAAAATAAAACCAACATAAAAGTAACAAAAATGACCAAAATATTAGTAATTGAAGACAATAACTTAATCCGAGAAATGGTATTAGAACTTCTGGCATCGCGCGGTTTTGAAGCTGTAGGCGCTGAAAATGGAAAAGTTGGTATCCAGTTAGCTGCCCAAATTCCAGATTTAATTTTGTCTGATGTCATGATGCCGGAACTAAACGGTTTTGAAGTATTCGCAGCCGTGCGATCGCACCCTGCAACCGCCAGCATTCCGTTTATTTTTATGACAGCCTCGGAGATGGAAAAAGTCCTGGAACTCAAAGCAGACGGCTATCTCCAGAAACCTTGCAGCGCCACAGAAATGCTCGCGGCGATCGCCACTCAACTAGAAAAACCGACAGTTAGCAACCCACAACATCAAAAAGTACAGGACAATTCTGCACCATCAAATCTCAGCTTGCGCGCCAGCAATCAAAAATCTCGGTTTGAGATTGCCTCGGTTTGCTCGCAATGACACGCACAGTAACGTTATGGATACATAAGTTGAGGGAATTTCAAATTGGTTCCCCCCAGGGGTGGCTTAGACTGGGTATGTTGAATTTGGTTAAATATTTATGAACGCACAACCCAAAGGCCGCCTTGTTTGGAATCACTCTACCCACCTTCCCGGTTTGATACCAATTTTAGAGCGCCTCACCCTAAAAATGGGCATTCAAACAGTCACGCCTGGGGTCATCAACAAAGTTAAAGGACACATCCCCCGCATGACATTAAGAGTGTCAGTACCCATCCGCGGGGGATTTAAAATCATCGCCAGACAGGGCAAAACCGTACAAGAAGTCTTTATATTAACGACTCTCACTCAAGGGGACTTGGAAGAGACGATCGCCCAAACCCTAGCCAAGTGACAATATTTTCTTAGCAAGCAAAGCCCGAGCCTTAACTGAAGTAGTTTCATCGCTTTGGGTGATTTCCTCAAGTCGGGCCGAAACTTCCGCTAACCAATCCGGTTTAACAGTCGCAGCACCCGCCAAAGCTTGCAAACCCCCCGCTGCTGCGTAGCGAACCACCCATTCTGGATCTCGGGACGCTTGCAGTAGCGTTTTCACAGCGCGAAGTTGAGCATCTGCAATTTGTTCTGCCGGCATCAATTCCCAGTAAATCGTCCCCAAACCCCTAACCGCCGCCCGCCGCACGCTCAAAGCAAAGTCATTCGCCGCTGCATCGAGCAAAATCTCCAAACCCCTGGGGTCGCCAATTCCCGCCAAAGCCCGAACAGCCCAAGCTCTCGCCCCGTAATTGTAGCCGTCAAGCTGTTCTAGAAGCGGCAGCACCGCAGCTTCTCCGAGTTGAATCAGCCCGTCAACGGCGGCAACAGCGGCGCCTGGGTTGTTGTAACCGAGGACTGTAATTAAGGTAGGAATTGCTTGTTTTGAGGAAGCTGCCGCCAGTGCTTTGACGGAGTTTAACAAGCCTTCGGAAGAATCTGCTTGTTCGACAGCCTGAATTAGTTCTAATGCCATTTATTTGTAAGCTTTACCGTGACTATTGTAATCCTTGCAGGAGTCGTAAATTTTTGACCCCACCCCAACCCTCCCCTTATCAAGGGGAGGGAGTAAGAAATTTACAAATGATTTAGGATGGCTATATTGTAATTGTAGGTTGGGTCGATCGCGCGATCGAACTTTTTGCAGCGTGGGTGAGGCGCGGCGATCGACTTGGAAAGCTTCCCCTGCTCGAAGTAGGACAGTCTTGGTTAAAGAGTCGAATCCGCAAAAAACTCGACTCCATACCCGCCCTAGGAGGTGTTGCGGTGTGCATCCTAACCGTCTTGGCGGTTCCGATAAAACTTAGCCCAAGCATACCGCTGCGGATCTTTTTTCAGCAGATATTCCACAACTTCCCGACGCTTCCCATTTTTAGCATTTTTGACAACCCGCTTCATTTCCGCATCCTGATCTCTGGGTGAAGCACCGCGTTTAATTGCCTCGTTAAACCAACGCTCACCCTCTGAAAATTGACTCCGCTCAAAACAAATAGCTCCCATCAAAGTGTAAGGATGATGACTCTGAGGCTGATACTCAATAGCTTTTAGGGCACATCTTTCCGTATCATCTAGTTTATTAATATCTCGAAAAGCACCGCCCCTAGTTGTTAGCAAAGCTGACTTGAGCTTATTTTCTTTAATTTTGTCGAAGTCCAGATGTTCTGTCAGCTTCAATGCACTTCTCGGTTGTTCAGCCTTGCGCCAATGACTGCTGGCATTAGGCAACTTCCATTTATTTCCAGTATTTTTGTACTCCTGTTCATAAAAAAGTGCTTCGATTTTGTGGTAAGCTGTAAAAATCTTGCCAGAGAAGAGTCTCTGCCCTTGATATCGGCGTTCTTCCTGCCACCCATAATAGCTATAGCTGGGTTGAGATGCTTCAATTTTATTCTCCTCAAGCCAAGCAACATCTGTTGGTTCCAGTCGCTCTCCTTTATCCAGTTTTTGCAGAATTGCGTACAACGGACTAGAAGGTGCCCGATCTTTATAGTTCGACACATCATACTTAGACTTCAGAGCAGAAAATTCCTTTTCTTGGGCAAAAGTAATTACATCTTCACGTCCATTCTGTTTCAGCCAATCAATATCAGCCTCACTTAAATGCTCTCCCGATTGGATTTTGGATTTCAGACTAGCCACATACTTTTCAATAGCAAAAGTAATTACATCATCACGTCCATTCTGTTTCACCCAATCAAAATCAGCCTCACTCAACGGCTCTCCCGATTGAATTTTGGACTTGAGACTAGCAGCATATTTGTCAAGCGCCAGAGTAATTGTCTCAGTTAGTTTACGCTTTTTCAGAAAGTTAATATCCTGCTCACCTAGCTGACTTTCTAAATCAATTTTTTTGAGAACTTTATACAGATGGCTAGAGAGGGATGAATCCTCATAAGTAGTAGCTTTATACTTAACCTTCAGTTGAGCAAAGTGCCGTTGCTGTTCAATTTCCAAAACAATGCTAAGCGTTTCGCTAAGTTGATGCTCTTCCAGCCAGTTAAGTTCTGACTCGCTCAACTGCTTATCTGCCTCAAGATTTTTCAGGATGGGATACAACGGACTAGAGACAGATGTTTTTGGGTATTCACTAGCTTTGTACTTATCCTTGAGTTGGGCAAACTTAGCTTCCCGTACAGCTTTTTGTTGCCAAAAAATTTCTAGAGTATCAACCAGTTGGTTATTGAACAGCCAGTTAGCCTCTACATCACTTAATATTTCTCGTGCATCCAGTTGCTTGAGAATTTGATACAAGGGGCTATCAAGTGAACAATCTGGATATTCAGTTGCTTGGTACTTAGCCTTTAGTGCAGCAAATCGCGCCATCTCTTGAACGATAGCAACTGTTTCAGTAAGCCCCTGTTGTTGCAGGTATTTAACTTCTAAGTCAGTTAGCTGATTTTCTGAGTCAAGTTTCCAAAGGATAGGATACAAAGGACTGGATAGCCGTAAATCGCGATGTCTGGCTACTTTGAACTTAGACTTGAGTTGAGAAAAATTAGCATCTAGTTTTGTTCGTTCTTCAGCCTTATGTAGTGGCTCTTGCTCGATAGCTTTTATTGTTTCCAAAAGCTCTTGGTTTAGTAACCAATCCCACTCGAAGTCGGTAATTGCACATTCTAAATCAGCTTTTCGCAGGATGAGATACAGAAGACTAGAAGGAGATGAATCTTCATATTTTGTTGCTTGATACTTGGACTTAAGCGCTGCAAAATGTTGCACCTGGACTTCAAAAGGATCGTTGCTCATGATGAATCCCCCGATTTATACTTCTAGCTGCTACACAACCATCTCCCAGCATTCCGCGATCGCCCGCAGTCAAAACCCAAACTTTTTTAACTGAAAACTCATCCAGATGGTAATATTATTTTAACAGGCTAGCTTTCACCAAGTACAGCTACAAACCTCAGTATTTTCACTGAAATTTATAAAAATTAGTACCTAAAGCCTCCTCCCTCATTCCATCAAATCATCAGCGATCGGTTCACCCGGATAAAAGCGAGAAAATAGCAGTTCTCAACTCCATGAAATACAGATATGCGGTAGGGAAACAGCACGGCGCTGTGTCCTGAAATGTGCTGTCTCCTGAAAAGTGCTGTTTCCTGAATTTACGCGAGAAAATTGAGAATCGCTAAAGCCATCCTATTGCTGTTGCAAACTAATTTTGATCAAAGTAAACTATCCATTAAGTTCATAACTTGGATAGCTTCATCTGACAAAGATAGAGATTCTTGTTGATTGAGGTGATGCTCCAAAACTCCTTTGAGCGCAATCAATTTCAGGCTATTTTCTGCTAAAGTCTCTGAAATAGCTTGCGCTCCCGGCAAATAGCCGATCGCCCCCAAGTCCATCAAAGCCGATCGCCTCAACTGCAAATTATCCCCATTCAAAGCACTTACCAACCGCTCTCCGTACACCCGCTCACCAGTTAACTGATACATCGCCCGCGCCGCAGCGTACTGCACCCGCTCCACAGAATGTTCTAAAAAAGGTGAAATTAGCGGTATTGCTTCTGTGGCTTTCAGCGTTCCCAAAGCTTCAATTACCGAGTCGTAAGGTTGCACGAGGTGCGATTTTCCTGGCACTCGCACAGCCACAGCTACGCCCCCATCCAATAGCTTCATTAGCGGCTCAATAGAATCGCGATAGCCCAGCATTTCTAGAGCTTGAGCGGCCGCTTCCCGCACGTAATAATCGGCGCATTCCAAACAACGAATCAGGGCCGGTAAGGCTTGTTTGTCGCCCAATTTACCCAGAGCCCGCGCCGCATTTCGTAATAGGGAATAGTCGCCGATTTTTGTTTGTTCTGACTCTTCTTCCAATGCGGCAATTAAAGCTGCAATAGCTGCCGGTTCCTTGACTCTAAATCTGCCAACCCACCAAGCAGCATAATACCGGAGACTGTAATCTTGGGAGTGCAAATTTGCGATCGCCTGTTCAACAGTTAAAGACTCGCCCTCAGCTACACCCGCCGGCGCTGAGTCGGATTCGTAATAATCCATAGTGATTAGTTGTTAGTTATTAGTTATTAGTTATTCGGCTATTGAAATCGCTGCTACACAGAAAAAACCTGCAAGGGTTAGGGAAACTGGCCGATTAAAATCGCTACTAAACAGACAAAACCCGCCTGGGCGGGTTACATTAACTCTTAGTCCGCTTGGAGTGGACTTTGTTTGTCTAGCAGCGATTTTCATCGCCCCTTGTAGCTTGTGCCGGAGCGATTTTCATCGCCCCTGCAACCAAACTATTGGTGATCGTGCGATGATTCATGGGATGATTCATGCGATGATTCTGCACCCGCGTTTAAAGGATGAATGCTGACAATTTTCCCGCCCATGCGAGTAATCCGCTGCATTTCTTGATTCATCCGATTGTAAGGCACGTTGATAAATGTACTCGCGCTCGATCGAATCGAATAATCCACATTATCTGTTTCATCGCTTTGGCGCAAGCCGACAACTTCATACCGAAAGCAGCGACCAGCCGAAGCTGTATTGCCACTTTTTCCACCTACAATTTGACCCAACATAAGCTTCTTGGTAATTGGTAATTCTGACTGTTGACTGTTGACTGTTGACTGTTGACTGTTGACTGTTGACTGTTGACTGTTGACTGTTGACTGTTGACTAAAAGCTAGTAACTGCCAACTGCCAACTGCCAACTGCCAACTGCCAACTGACTAAATTGGAGTAATGCTGGCGATTTTCGCGCCCATGCGTTGAAATTTCTGCATTTGCGAGGACAACTCCTCAACAGGTACGATGAAAGCCTTGCTGCTGCGGCGCACGCTGGGATAGCCGCCCGTGCGAATGCCCGAAACTTCCACGCGCACCAGCCGTCCTTCTTTGCCGTAAGCTGCAGCGCCGCCGAAAGTGCTGCTGGGAGTTACGTTTCTGGCAGAAGGCCGATATGCCCAACCTTCGTTACCGCCAGAAGGCCCAACTACAGCCGTAGCGGTGTTAGTGCCGAGTTCGACAGCTAAGCGAGAGTTATTGCCTTCTAGTTGAGATGTATCGCTGTTTGCATAGCCACGATACAACCGGAACATCCGGGTAAAACCGACGGTTTTTTGACCGCGCTGGGTGTTAAAGCCGCGGTAGTAAGGCACGATACTTTCGCCAAAGTTTTCTTGATACTCTACTGAATCGATGTAAGAATCAATATCAGCGTCGTAGCCTTGTGTTTGGTACAAATCTAAGTGCTCAACTACTTCAGATTCGTCGTAGGGAGCGCGACCGAGCAAGTGTTTGTAGTTTAGTTCGATCGTCCGAGTTTGGAAGCTGTTGTAGAAAAACTTGGTTTTGTACAGTTCTGACTTAGCTACAGCGCGTACAAATTCTCGTACCGTCAAACTGCCGTCCCGCAGCAAAGACTCGGAACTTATAAGTCGCTCGGATTTCATTAAATAGTCGTTGCCCAGCACCTGACGGTAAACCGCACGAATCACAGTTTCAACGTCGTCTTTGGTGTAGTTTGGGCGCAGTTCTACCTTCGGCGCATCGCTCAATGCGGATGTTCCTAGTCTGGACGCTGCTGTTGTAATCGCCACCAGATTTTCTCCTAAATTATTAATGACAAAAGTTTTATGCTTGGTTGCACTTGAAATTTTTAGGACTAAAGATAATATGCCTCAAAGTAGGGTGTACACTGCACACCTTACATATCCACATAAAATTGAAGAATTTTTTAGCCTTAGTCCTAATTTGCTAAAGACGTTTCAAAAAAACGTCAATACACAAACTTTAAGCTGTGGTAATACTTACCACTTTGCCGCCACGTTTGTTGATTTGCTGCAAGCGGCTCGAAAGTTGCTCGTAAGGCACGAGATATTCGGTAGTAGTCCGCCGCACTTGGGGCGAAAAATTAGCCGAACCTTGCATTGCGGTGACTCGGTAGAGTTGGTCGCGAGAACCGCCGGAGGTGCCACCAAGGGCTTTTCCGGTGGAGGCCGTGTATATCGGCGAAGCCATATTTCTCGCTACTTCCCAAGTCAGCCGGGCTTGGGTTTGGTTTTGCGAGCGATCGCTAGAAGCAAAACCCCGGTACAGTTGAAACATCCGGTTAAAACCGACGGTTTTTTGACCTCTTTGAGTCGCGAAACCGCGATAGTAAGGCACTATACTTTCGCCAAAATTTTCTTCATACTCAACTGAGTCAATGTAAGAATTGATTTCAGCTTCGTAGCCTTCTGCATTGTACAAATCAACGTGGAAAGCAATTTCCGACTCGTCGTAAGGAGCGCGGCCCAACAAATGCTTGTAATTAAGCTCAATTAACCGCGTTTGCGAGTTCGGATAAAAAAACTTTTTCCGATAAGTTTCGGAATGTGCAATTGACCGCACAAAATCTTTCACTGAAATCTGCCCTTGCAGCAGCAGAGATTCAGCACTGGTAAGTCGTTCGCTCGACATTAAATACTCGTTGCCGAAAACTTGGCTGTAAGCAGCGCGAATTACTGCTTTCGCATCCTCTTGCGTCCAGTGGGGGCGCAGTTCTACCCGTCCCGCTTCTTCAAATGCTTTTATTCCCAACCGTTCTGCTGCACCTAATCCCGCCATTTTCGCTTCTTCCTTTTTTGCTTTAAAAATTGAAAACTGCTTAAAAAAGTATTTGCAAAACTAGGCTTGGATCGCAGATGCCCGGAATTCTAAACAACCGCTAACACTTAAGCTAACAGCAGCTTACAATTCCGGGCATCACGCAAATCTAGCTTAGAGCGTTGATTGCGTAGTCGATGTAGGAATTCGCTTCAGTTGCAGCGTCGCCACTCAGACCGTGGTTGCCTTTGATGTACTTGAGAGCTTCAACGTACCAGCTAGGAGACAATTCAAATGTCCGGTTGATTTCGTCAACACCTGCAATCAGGTACTCGTCCATCGGACCGGTGCCGCCTGCAACTAAGCAGTAGGTTACCATCCGCAGGTAGTAGCCGATGTCGCGAGAGCACTTGGCTTTACCTGTTGGGGTAGAAGCGTAGTTAGGGCCTTGCATTTGTTGTGTGTACGGGAATTTGTTGTACACAGCTTGAGCTGCACCGTCGATCAAGCGCTGAGAGTTGGCGGTCAAAGCCTTGGCTGCTTCCAAACCGGCTGCTGCTTGGCGGAAACGTCCGAAGGCGACTTGCAGTTCAGTGCTGCTCAGGAAACGGCCTTGAGAATCGGCTGCGGTTACTGCTTCAGTCAAAGGGGTTTTCATTGTTCTGGTTTCTCCCTAATGTTGTGTTGTTTTTGTACAAAAATGATTGTTTGCAAAAATGCGATGCTCGCTTCTTTACAAGAAATGTTCGCTTGGCTATTTTTAGCCGACTGCACTGGCTGCGCGGTCGAAGTAGCTGCCGATTTCAGACATCAGCGAGCTGCAATCACCACGGGTAACGCCGTTGGGGTCGTTAGCGATCGCGATCGCTGCTTCTTTCATTTTTTGCACGCCGGCTGCAACTGAGCCACCGGGAACTCCCAGAGCTTGGTATGTTTCACGCAGACCGTTCAAGCAGCGGTCGTCCAAAACGCTGGCGTCGCCTGCAAATGTTGCATAGGTGACGTAGCGCAAAATGATTTCCATATCGCGCAAGCAAGCTGCCATGCGGCGGTTGGTGTACGCATTGCCACCAGGAGCGATCAGTTGAGGCTGTTCGGCGAACAGGGTGCGAGCTGCATTGGCTACGATGCTGGATGCGTTGCCGGTGATGCGGTTTACTGCATCAATCCGCTTGTTAGCGTCGGAAACCATGCTGCTGAGAGCATCTAGTTGACCCGGAGCTAGAAATTCGCCGCGAGCGTCTGATTGGGAAACCACTTTTGTAAATGCGTCAAACATGAAAGAACTCTCCTATTTGAGTTAATTGAGTTTGGTTGCGGTATAAAACCGTTAAGTT
The DNA here is from genome assembly GCF_036702455.1 of Microcoleus sp. D2_18a_D3. Classification (NCBI taxonomy): domain Bacteria; kingdom Bacillati; phylum Cyanobacteriota; class Cyanophyceae; order Oscillatoriales; family Microcoleaceae; genus Microcoleus; species Microcoleus sp. D2_18a_D3. The sequence goes on along the minus strand of NZ_JAUBTK010000010.1, from coordinate 99,860 downwards.
AAATTTGTTCAGGCTACGAGTGCCTGCAAGGGTTGAAATTTGATGCCAGCTAATCTGCTGGTCCCATCGATCTCTCCCTTTCCGCTACCTGCACTATTGTTACATTGCAACGGAGGTTTAAGAAACCTTAGAAAATTTTACACCTTTTATGAGATGCGACAAACCTTGTCAATCAGGGTTTTTGTTAACTTTGGCCTGTCGTTTCAACCCTCTGATAATCTTTATACAATGCTCGCCTGCGTTTGTTTATTACAAATTATTACAGAAACTTATCTCTCTAAGAAGGTAAATATTTGGGGGGCAAGTACGGGCAAATCTCATTCCGACGGTAGATGCGCGAGGGTACTTCTAAACGAAGAGTTTGCTTCTATCGCCCTGCTGTGGGGGTGGAACCCCCCCGAACCGTCCCGTGACCCGATCGCCTTTGTTGGCTTTCTCTGGAAAATCGGAATTGTTAAGAAGTATTAAGTAAATTAAAGTTTTCGTAAAAGAAGGCTGGGGAATAGGGAAAAAACCAAAAATTATGCCCAATGTCAGGAGGCCTGCAAAATTCGGTGTGGGAAAAATCCCCAAGATTGTGAGCCCCCTCGCCACAGCCTCAGCTTTTACCGGAACTATCAGCATTTAGCGACCAAACTCAGCCTTTGGAAGTTGAAAGACCGGGCCCGGTATTTCATAACGCGGGGATGCTTGGTCTGGGGAGGGCTTTAAACCCATTATTTTTGGTAAGGTGGATAGGTGCTATCAGCCGTAGGCGTACAAAGGGCGCGATCGAGCCGCCAGACGCAGTGAAGTTAAAAGCTTTTTGCTTCCCCGGCATCGAACCGCCCAAAACCAGTCCCAAGTTAAACAGTTTTTTATTCAAAACTCAAAACTTAAAAGTCTCTCACTGTAATCAGCCAGATGGATCGGCTGTAGCTGTCCGGCCACAACCACCTTTATGCCCCACGATTGATCGTAATTTATGTCTTCAAATTCTCCCTCTTCTTGGCACACCGTAGCAATTGACCAAACTCTCCAGCAGCTAAGCAGCAACAAAGACGCTGGCTTGAGCAGCCAACAGGTGTCAGAACGCTTGCAGCAATACGGCCCCAACGAACTAGAAGAAACAGGAGGCCGCAGTCCGTGGTCGATTTTTGTCGATCAGTTCACCAACATTATGTTGTTGATGCTGATGGGTGTGGCCGTGATTTCGGGTTTTTTGGACTTTCGGTCGAATACTTTTCCCAAAGATGCGATCGCCATTTTTGCGATCGTCATACTCAACGGCATTCTCGGCTATTTCCAAGAGCAAAGTGCTGAAAAAGCCCTCGCAGCCCTCAAAAACCTCGCTTCCCCCCTAGTCAGAGTCGTGCGGGACGGCAAAACTTCAGAAATAGCAGCCAAGGAACTCGTACCCGGAGACGTGATGCTGTTAGAGGCTGGGGTAAAAATAGCAGCAGACGCACGCTTGATCGAAACATCAAATCTGCAAGTCAGAGAATCTGCTTTGACAGGGGAAGCCCTAGCAGTAACCAAGCAAGCCGATCTAGAACTTCCCGAAGATGCTTCCTTGGGCGATCGACTCAACCTGATTTTTCAGGGCACAGAAGTGGTTCAGGGACGAGCAAAGGCGATTGTCACCAACACCGGAATGAAAACTGAACTGGGCAAAATTGCCACCATGCTTCAGTCAGTAGAAACCGAACCGACTCCCCTGCAACAGCGGATGAGCCAGTTGGGAAATGTTCTAGTCTCCGGTGCCCTAGCCTTAGTCGCAATAGTCGTCATCGGCGGCATGATTACCTTCCAAAACGGCGGCATCGGGTTCGATACCAGCAGGTTTGAAGAGTTGTTAGAAGTTTCTCTGAGCATGGCTGTGGCTGTGGTTCCCGAAGGACTCGCAGCAGTCGTGACAGTCACTCTGGCACTCGGAACTAGGCGGATGGTGAAGCGAAACGCCCTGATTCGCAAACTGCCTGCAGTAGAAACTTTGGGATCAGTTACTACCATTTGTTCTGACAAAACAGGTACCCTGACTCAAAATAAAATGGTAGTTCAGCTAGTCTCGACGGGCGACTGCACAGTCGCCGTAGCAGGCGACGGCTATGCCCCGATCGGAGATTTTACCGATCGCCTGACATCGGCCAAAATTAATAATTTAGAGGAATATCCAGAACTCGAATCTTTATTAATTGCCTGTGCAGTTTGCAACGACGCAGTATTGCAACAAGAAAAACAAGAATGGCAGATTTTAGGCGACCCCACAGAAGGAGCTCTGCTTTGTGTAGCCGGAAAAGCAGGCATTTATAAGGAAAAACAGTCTCAATTGCTGCCACGGACGGCGGAATTTCCTTTTTCTTCCGAACGCAAGCGGATGAGCGTGATTTGTGAAGTACCCGGCCGATCGGGACATTCGGGATTTCCCGCAGCAGAAGGACAGCAGTCGAATTATTTGATGCTGACCAAAGGCTCTCCAGAGTTGACTTTGGAGCGCTGCAAAGGCATTATAGTCGGCGATCGAGTACAACCTTTAACCCAGGAAATGCGCGATCGCATCCTCGCCGAAAACAACAACATGGCAAGCGGCGGTTTGCGAGTCCTCGGGTTTGCGTACAAACTCTGGGAAAACCTGCCGCCCGAAGGTTCTGAGGAAACCAGCGAACAAGACATGATTTGGCTGGGACTCGTCAGTATGCTGGATGCCCCGCGCCCGGAAGTGCGGGAAGCAGTGAGGAAGTGCCGCGATGCAGGCATTCGGGTGGTGATGATTACAGGAGACCACCAGTTGACAGCAAAAGCCATCGCCTACGATTTAGGTATTGCAACAGAGGGCGATCGAGTTCTCACCGGTCAAGAATTAGAAAAGCTCAGCCAAGAAGAACTCAAACAGCAAGTCGAACAGGTTAGCGTTTACGCCCGCGTTTCCCCCGAACACAAATTGCGGATTGTCCAAGCTTTGCAAAGTTGGGGCAAATTTGTCGCAATGACCGGCGACGGCGTTAACGACGCCCCAGCCTTGAAACAAGCCGATATCGGCATCGCAATGGGGATTACCGGCACCGATGTCAGCAAAGAAGCTAGCGATATGGTGCTCCTCGACGACAACTTCGCAACTATTGTCGCCGCCGCTGAAGAAGGGCGAGTGGTTTATAGCAATATTCGCCGCTTTATTAAGTACATTTTGGGCAGCAACATCGGCGAAGTTTTGACAATTGCGGCCGCACCTTTAATGGGTTTGGGAGGAGTGCCGCTGACGCCGCTGCAAATTTTGTGGATGAACTTAGTAACAGACGGCGTTCCCGCTTTGGCTTTGGCCGTGGAACCGGGGGAACCGAACGTGATGAAAAGGCCTCCTTTCAGTCCGCGAGAAAGTATTTTTGCGCGGGGTTTGGGTTCTTACATGATTCGGGTCGGGATTATTTTTGCAATTTTGACGATCGCGATGATGTCCTGGGCTTACGGATATACCACCAACCCTAACCATGTTGGAGATCCCGAAGCTTGGAAAACAATGGTGTTTACAACTCTTTGTTTGGCGCAAATGGGTCACGCGATCGCAATTCGGTCTAACACTCAGCTAACTATCGAGTTAAATCCCTTCACTAATGTTTTTGTGTGGGGGGCTGTAATTGTGACTACTATGCTGCAATTAATGCTGATTTACGTTCCGCCACTGAGAGCCTTTTTCGGCACTCATTATTTAACGGGGTTTGAGTTGCTAGTTTGCTTCGGTTTCAGCGCTCTGATGTTTGTCTGGATTGAAATGGAAAAACTGTTTGTGCGCTTTTACAACAAATCTAGGAAATAGTGTTAACGGCTGACGAATAGTGAGCGATGTTTCATTATTCGTTAGATGGCTCTCATTCCGCGATCTTCTCAACATCCGCAAGATATCCCGCAGGGGTTTTTAACCCCTGCCTCAAAGCAAAAGTCCTCGCTATGAGGACTGAAAAAACTATGTTTTAAAAATACAAAGAAAAATAAAGATTTTTCTGGCAGGGTGATTATCAATAACCCACGTCAACAGTCAACAGTCAACAGTCAACAGTCATTATATTATGTATTTAAAAACGCTGCACCTACGGCAGTTTCGGAACTACTTCGATCAAAAGGTAGCGTTTGACGCTCCCAAAACCATTTTAGTAGGAAATAACGCTCAAGGAAAATCTAACTTGTTAGAAGCGGTAGAGTTGCTTTCTACATTAAAAAGCCACAGGGTAGGGCGCGATCGCGATTTAATACTCGACTCAAAGCCGATCGGGCAAATTGATGCTACACTCGAACGTCAAACCGGAGCCATCGACTTAGCTTTAACTCTTCGCTCTGGGGCGCGTCGGACACTGAAGCTCAACGGTGAACCGCTGCGCCGCCATTTAGACTTTTTGAGCGTCTTAAATGTAGTGCAATTTTCTTGTTTGGATTTGGACTTAGTGCGCGGCGGGCCCGAAGGAAGGCGCAATTGGATCGATCGCCTAGTCATCCAATTAGAACCGATTTACGCTCACATTTTGCAGCAGTACAATCAAATTTTGCGCCAGCGAAACGCTCTGTTGAAACGTTCTAAAGAAATCAGGAAAGCGGAATTTTCCGACAGTTTTGACAAAATGCGATTTATTGCACCCGAAAGTCCCGAACCGGAAAATACAGAAGACTTCCCCATTCCCAATTCCCCATTCCCAATTCCCAGTTCCCAATTCCCAATTCCCAGTTCAGAATTAGCTTTGTGGGACGCGCAGTTGGCTACAGCGGGCGCTCGCGTCATCCGCAGGCGCGATCGAATTTTGGAGCGTTTGATGCCTTTAGCTCGAAATTGGCACCGTTCCATTAGCGGTTCAGCAGAAGTTTTAGATGTAAAATACGATGCTAATATTGAAGTAAGTTCAGAATTTATCGCTAAAGACAATCTCGAAGGAGTGCGGCAAGCATTTTTAGAGAAAATTCAAAAAAGGGCGATCGCAGAACAGTTTCAAGGAACCACTTTAGTCGGCCCCCACCGCGACGACATTACATTTACAATTAACAATACGCCAGCTCGTCAATACGCATCTCAAGGTCAGCAGCGAACTCTGGTATTAGCATTAAAATTAGCCGAATTGCAGCTTATTGAAGAAGTCGTCGGTGAAGCGCCTTTACTGTTGCTCGACGACGTACTTGCAGAACTCGATCTGAGCCGCCAAAATCAGCTTTTAGAAACAATTCAAGAACGATTTCAAACTCTGATTACTACAACTCACCTAGGGGCTTTTGATGCTCAGTGGCTGCGACAAACCCAAATTCTCTCCGTCGTTGCTGGACAAATCAATCGATTTTAGATTTTAGATTTTAGATTTTAGATTGACAAATTTTCTGTTTCATGGTATGAGAACAAAAAAAGGTAGAAAGTGGCATTATTACCTCAATTCGAGATAGGATAAAGGTTAATTTTGATTGCAGCTTTCGCTTCCATTTTTCTAACCCTTGTCAACGACCCAGGTCTAAAGACACTGGGCTTCTAGCCTAAGACTTAAACCACAGTTGACCAGACTAAGTACCTCGCGTACTACGTTAACGGTAAGAGTTTAAAGACCTACCAAGGGATGCGAAGCTAGTTCCTTGCTCTAGAAATTTAGGATTAAACAGACTTATTGGGTTAAATCAGTGTCCTAGATATAGTACCGGCCGTTAACTTTGTCGAAGCTAACATTACCCCGAAAGGGAGGCTCATAAAAGAGCGAACATTATGCGTACAGGGTTGCGAAGTTTGAGATGGTAATTGTCCCATCGAAAGTACACTACAAAAGTACACCGAATCTAGCAATCCCAAGGCGGTAATGGAAAGATTCACGCCGGTTTCAACCGCCGAGTCGTTTCCCTCTCAGCACTCTTCGTGACTGAGTTTCCCACTTACCGAATTTTTTATGAAGCATTACATTTCCCGTCTGTTAGCCCTGGTATTAGTTGTTGTCATCGGCATAGCGGGCTGTACCAATGTTCCGGCCACTCTGAGTGGAGATTATGGTCAAGACACATTAGCATTAGTTAAGAGCTTGAGAACAGCGCTCACTTTGCCAGAGGGCACGCCGGAAAAAGCAGCCGCTCAAGCCAAGGCTCGCACAAGTATCAACGATTTTTTTGCTGAATACCGCCGCGATCCCGCTCTTACCAAGCTGGCCTCTTTCACGACAATGCGGACGGCATTAAACTCTTTGGCAGGACATTACAGTTCCTATCCAAACCGTCCGGTTCCTGAAAAATTGAAAAAGCGTCTTGAGTCAGAATTTCAGCAGATTGAAGCTGCTCTTAACAGAGGAGCTTAATCTCAAAATTTAGGATCGAGGATAAATTTTAATAATTGATCTTTCATCCTTGATATTTGAGTGTTAACAATTTTTAGTAGAAATATCACCTGCTTTTAGCGCCCACTGTATTCAGGCGCTTTTTTATGCAGCATTTAGGGAAAAAATACTGCAAAACCTTTTAATCGCGGAGTCTTGTCTTACCCGATCGCCCTTATGGAATTTAAATAGCCGCCAGATAGAATTTGCATTGTGCGATCGACTTGTGCCATAACTAAGTCAACCGAAAAAAGTAGAAAATTTGTAGCTGCTTGTTGAGCGCGATCGCATTTTTGCGATGCCACCCAATTTAAACCAGAAAACCCCATCCAACTCTCCCATGAAAATTGCACCAACTCGCATCGCGAATTTTCAACACCAGCGACGCTTTTTAAGTGCGGTAACTGCTGTTTTAACCAGTAGCTTCATCAGCCAGCTTGTGTGGCAGTTTATCGGAAATCAACCAGCTTTGGCCCAAACATCAGCCTATTGCCAATTATCCCCAGAACAAGTCAATCAAAAAGAAGACTTGCGTCGCGCCGCGCTGTCGGGAAAACGGGAATCTCAGCAAGCATATTTTGCTGTTTTGAACAAACACGCGCGGGAAATAGCAGAATGCCGCAAAAAAACTTGGCCCGAAACCCAAGCAGTTTGGCTGCGTTTGTATCCCTGCGATGTCAGACCCGGAGAACTCGATCGAGTATTAGACAAAGTTGTGAATAAAGGCTACAACCAAGTCTATATAGAAACATTTTACGATGGTCAAGTGCTGCTCCCAGTTGCAGACAATCCAACGGCTTGGCCTTCTGTTGTGAGAAATCGCGGTTACGAGAAATACGATTTGTTAGAAAAGGCGATCGCCAAAGGCAAACAGCGAGGTTTAAAAGTATACGCCTGGTTATTTACCATGAACTTTGGCTATAGCTATTCTCAGCGTCCAGACAGACAGCAAACCCTCGCTATCAACGGTAAAAATCAGACAAGTTTAACAGTAAGCGAAGAGGCAGCAATTAACGAGGACTTCGGAGAAGTTCCGGGCAATCAAGCCTTTATCGATCCGTACAACCCACAAGCACGGCAAGACTATACTTTGTTAGTAAATCAAATACTTAAGCGCAAGCCGCAAGGAATGTTATTCGACTACATTCGCTATCTAAGGGGCATCGGGCCCGCTTCAGTTGCTACCAAAGTTCAAGACTTGTGGATTTACGGCCCAGCATCGCAGCAAGTTCTTTTGCAGCGGGCTAGCAATCAGCAAGGCCGAGATTTAATTCAGCGGTATTTGACTAAAGGATTTATCAATACTAATGACGTTCAAGCAGTAGTCAAACAGTATCCAACTGAGCGAGAACCTCTTTGGCAGGGCCGAATTCCGCAGCCGATATCAGTAGCAACTCCACCTTCTAGAAGAGAGAATGCCGCATTAAGATCAGCCTCAACAACTTCCGCCACTAACAAGCCCAACCCTGCAACTCCCACACCAAAACCGACACCGCGACTTCCCGATACCGGCACTCTGCAAAAAGACCTGTGGAAACTGAGCGTTGCTCACGCAGTACAAGGGATTTTAGATTTTTTTGGAATAGCAATTCAACCAGCTCAAAGGATGGGAATTCCTGTAGGAGCGGTGTTTTTTCCCACTGCAAATCAAGCGATAAATCAAGGGGGATATGATTCGAGATTGCAGCCGTGGGACACCTTTCCGGCTGCTGTGGAATTCCACGCCATGTCTTACGGAAATTGCGGGGATGTAAGCTGCATTGTGCCGCAGGTGCAGCGGACAGTGAGTTTAGCGCCGGCGGGAGCAAAAATCATTCCTGCCATTGCTGGAGATTGGGGAAAACCTCTTAAAAATCGGCCGTCTTTGGAGATTCAAATGCGAGCAATTCGTTCGGCGACGCCGCAAATTAATGCTGTGAGTCATTTTGCTTTTGGGTGGCAAGAACCGGAGGATGAAAGGGCGCGGCAAACTTGCAGATTGTAGATACATTTCTGGACGCACAGGGTGTCATCATCTAGTTTTATGGTCGCCGCAAGAGCATGAAAGGGTAGATTTTTGATCGATAAACCGGGTTTTTCTATCGGAATCGGCGGCGAACCACGATTGATTTGCCTAAAAAAACCCGGTTTTTGCCTAAGTCTTGCTTGAGTGCGATCGACCTTTTGCCAAAAAAATAATTTACCCAACTTTTAAGCTAGCAGAACCAGGCATAATGAGATTGTTCAAAATAAATCCGTAAGGATTCAGGTCTAAAAACTTGCGGCTCCAACGCTTGTCTGGCAAGGGTTTTAGGGCAAAATAAGGGTTTTTGTCTTTCGTGGTTAATTGTCAATAAACGAGGAGAAGTGACAGTTTTTCGTGGTTTATTGAGGATAGAGATTGATTTAGTATCAAGCTCCATATCTAAAGTCTTTGCCCAGCAAGGAGTTCAGTGACCTGAATCCTTACATAAATCCTATACCTGATGAGTCGCAAACGCAATAAAAAATCGGTAATTAAAACCGTTCTACTTATCGGATTGAGCCTCACAACTGCCCTGTTGTGGGAAAACAGAAAAACCGCCAATTCAAATCCGCTAATACCGATCGCACCCGTTGAAAATCCCCCGCCAAACCTGCTGAAACCCCGAAAACTAAAAACACCCCCTTCTCCCTCGGTAACTCCCTCTCCCAAACCTCCCGAACAACCTTTAGTCTTCGCACCGCCCGCGCAATTTCGCAGCCAAATTGTTTATAAAGCCAGTATTAACAAATCAAAAGTTATCGCCCTGACATTTGACGATGGCCCTTCGCCTGAAACTTTGAAAATATTACAATACTCCGGACAGTTTTTAGGCAGCCAGAGTACCATAAGACAAGACTGAAGGAAGATTTGGATGATTTAAAATCAAATCCGGGTCTAAATCTAACTTATCAATAAAGGTAGAAAGTAGATGCTTATTGAATTCTAGGCGTTTATAAGAAGCCATTGAAAAGACAAACGACTTGGCAGATGAATGACAACTAGAAAGTTCATGTTTGGCTAAGTTTAAGGCAATTAGACTGGCATTAAAGTGAAAATCAAGCCGTGGTAAATGACGAGCTTGACAATCAGACAATCCCGTAAATTGCTTGGCATCACGAAAAATAAATTCAATCTGGAAACGAGCCTGATAATATTCAACAATTTGCTCAGGCAGTAAGTGAATATCAGTGCTAAATAATAAAGCATTTTTAATTTCTCCGTTGGCTTGAACCTCAGAGATACAAGCCAACCTAATTTGGCAATTTAAACAACAACTCCACACCACCAATGTATATAATGAAACTCCCGGTTTTAGGTCTTTAACAAAATTAAGACGGCTCAAATCATGGCAGTCAACCTTACCATCATATTTACGTGGAGCTCCCAGTTTCTTTTGTTCACCTGTATAAAGATAGCGTAGGTTAGCATCAACTCTTAACTTGCCAATAAAGTCTAAATTTAACTCCCGCACAGCATCCCAGAATTTAGAGCGGTAGTAATAGCCATCAGCGACCAAATAACGTACAGAATTTGGGAAGAAATAACGAGTATTCTTTAGATGTTGTGCATAGTCATCAACTCTTGTGATGTCAGGCGTTGAGCTTTGAGACTCCTGTTTTTTGCGAGATTTTTTTGACCCGCTATTCTTCGGTTTTTGTGGCAGTTTTTTCACCTTCTTTATTTGAGGGCGTGATGGAGTTTGTTGTACGCTCAAGCTATAAGATAAACGACTCTCAATTTCGACAATAGAAATTACAGAAATTTCCAACCCCTGTTCCGATTTCCCCGCTACACCATTATAAAAATAACCCTTACCGTCAGTTTTTTTGCCACTTTTTCTTAAAAAAGAACAATCGATAACGGCAATGACTGTGTGTTCAGGATTTAAGGCAGATTCGAGGAAATATTGATTAAATTGTGGAAAATTAAAGCTTTTGAGAAAGTGACGACGGTAGGTTTTTTCGCTCAAATAACTATAACGACTGAGATTCGTGAAGTTGACCAAACCAAAGGACCAGCAAAATAGTTGAGAATAAAGTGATTAAAAACTTCTTTTGGGGTTGACTAATCCCTGGCATTTGTTGTAAGATGGATTCAATAATCTTCATAAGGCAATCTGTTGAGCTTGTGTGTTTTTATAGCTTAACCTAAAAGAGTGCCTTTTTTTTTGTTTATTTTGGGTTCAGATAGCACTCAGTTTTTTCGCTTCTGTGCTTTATTGCGTAAGCATCCCTATTTAAAAACTGTCCGGAGTATTGATATTAGAAGTTTTGCACAAACATAACGCAGTAGCTACATTTTTCTGTTTGGGTGCAAATTTGCGGGAGTATCCAGAAATTGCGAAAAGAGTTGTGCAAGCGGGAAATGCGATCGGCAACCATACTTGGCATCACTATTCTCACAATGTTACGGAAAAAACAGCATCGGATGAAATAGATAATACTGGCGTTCATATTTATCGATCGACTGGGGCAAAAAGTTTCTTGTTTCGCCCCCCCGGCGGCCGCTTAAATAACGGTTTGGCAGATTACGCTAAAAAGAAAAATTATGTAGTGGTGATGTGGTCGATCGACCCTAAAGACTTTCTGCAACCTCCGGCCGCTGCGATCGCCCGTAGCGTGCTATCCCAAGCGACATCGGGGGCGATCGTATTGTTGCACGACGGCGGCGGAAATCGCCAGCAAACAGTCGAGGCGCTATCTGCAATTATTCCCCAACTCAAACAGCAGGGATATCGTTTTGTCACCGTACCGCAATTGCTGCAAATGCAAGCTGGACAAAAACAGCGAATTACCGATCAAAAATCTCCATAAACAGACATCTCACCAAAATTAACTTACTGGGAATTTCATCTGAGTTCATTTGCGTTAATCTACGGTTATAATTTCAAATTATGCTAAACTTATTAATAACAATAAAAGCCTTGCTTAATCATAATACAAAAAGTACAAGCAAGAAATATAAACCTCCGCTATCTAATCGATAACTTCGGCTTGCAGCGAGTTCGCAACAGCGAATTTTTCCGAGAATGGCAAGAAAACTTACCCGAAGTAACAGACTCAGAAAAACAATTGCTCGATCGCGTCCAAGACATATACTTCAACTTGGTAGACAACCCGCCTGTATTGGAAAATGCAGTCAAGCTAACAATCATCAGCCCCATTTTGTTTATTGCGGGTCTGTATGAGTCTCCTTTTCAAGTCAAAGCCGAAAAGTCGATCACCATTCAAGAGGAAGACGAAGGCAAAATCATCGAAGGCAGAATAGATATCCTAATTATGAAAGCAAACTTGTGGGTGACAGTAATTGAATCCAAACAACTTTCCTTTTCAACTGACGAAGCACTTGCCCAACTCCTGACATATATGCTCGCCGAGCCCGATCCAGAAACTCCTACTTTTGGGATGATTTCCACAGGTGCTAACTTCTCTTTTGTCAAGTTAGTCAGAGGGGAAACTCCCCAGTATGCCTTATCTCCCGAATTTGTAATCCGCAATCCCGGCAATGAATTGTACCGAGTTTTGCAGATTTTAAAACGCCTGAGTAAACTTTCAGACTAGCAATAAAAGCCATTTTGAGTTATCTTTCAAAGCAGACAATATCTAATATCTCAAATTTCAAACTGGTGCGAGCATGGTAAATTACTGGATAGTCGGCGCTGTGGCAATAGGTTCTGTCTGCTGGGCAGAAATAATACGAGACTTTTATCACGTCGTGTCCCATTATTGGGCACCCCTGCAAAAGCTGCACACTTGGCATCACCGCGTTTTCCGCCCGAATTTGACCCCTGTCAGCGAGACTATTTACAAGCAAGCACACTGGCGTCACGACGTGCCCGAAGGTGCGGCGATGATGGTTTTAGGCTTGTTGCTGTGGCTTGTAGCTTATTTTGGGCTGCCGGAATACCACTGGGGTGCAGCAGCGGGTTGTATTTATACTTTAGGCTTTTTGTTGAGCGCGATCGCCCGCGGGTGCGGCATCAAAGGCGCAGACGAATTAACCGACATCACCCACCAACCGGGAGACTTCCTGACTCCCCCTGGCAAGTGGTTAGTTAATAAACCTTATCACTGGCGGCATCACTTCGACAATCAAAATGCTTACTATTGCGGTACTTTCACCTTAATAGATAAACTTATGGGTACAGCACTTTCTCTCAAAGGCAAAACTGTAGCCGTCACCGGTGCATCGGGAACTTTAGGGCGTTTGCTACTCAAACACCTGCACAAAGCTGGTGCAAAAGTGATCGCCCTCTCCTCTGGAAATGAGGAAATTACTTTGAATTTAGACGGCGAAAGTTTACCTATAAAAACCGTAACTTGGCAAGCTGGCCAAGAGGCAGACTTAGCCCTATTGTTAGAAAAAATCGATATTCTCGTCATCAATCACGGGATTAACGTACAGCGAGAAAGAACAGGAGAGGCGATCGCCAACTCATACGAAATTAACACTTTTTCCGCGTGGCGGCTGATGGAACTCTTTTTCTTAACAGTTCGCACTAACGAAAACATCGCTTGCAAAGAAGTCTGGATCAACACTTCCGAAGCAGAAGTAATTCCCGCTGTCAGTCCCCTGTACGAACTCAGCAAACGCGCCCTGGGAGATTTAGTCACCCTGCGCCGGCTGGACGCGCCCTGCATCGTTCGCAAACTGATTTTAGGGCCGTTTAAAAGCAATTTAAACCCGATCGGCATCCTGTCTCCTGACTGGGTAGCGCAGCAAATTGTCAAACAAGCTAAAGCCGATGCGCGCAATATCATCGTGACAATTAATCCTTTGACTTTTATCGTTTTCCCAGTTAAAGAATTCTTTGTTTCTCTCTATTTCCAAATCTTCAGCCGAAAGGCTATTCCAGAGATTAAAGCAGCGGCGGCCTCGGAAAAATCTAGCGTTGAATCTAAGATTAATTAATCAACCAAAACCGGGTTTCCGCAGGGGCGGCGGCTGTGACTGTCCGCCCTCCTGCTAAATTCCACAAAACTAAAGCGTTTCTCGCATCGTCACGAGTAAGCTGACGCCCGCACTCCCACAGTCGCAAACCTACTCTTCTAACTCATTGGGCCAAAACGGTTGGGGGGGACTGGAATCGAGAGCTGTTTCGGGCCCCATTCCCAACAGGGTTATGCTTACTGATACAAATTATTAAGTATTTTTACTAGCTACTGTCTCTCCTGAGTTACTTCTATCCGCAATAGGGCGTTGGTGAATCAGGGTATGATGAAGCTAAAAGGCGATCGCCGACAACAAAAATGATTTTTTTGATTTTGAGCAGGAAGAGGAATATCTCCAAATTTTAGATAGTGAATTAATAATCGGATTGAAGACCTTAACATTTGTTCAGATTTAGAATAACAAAGAGTTTTTCGTTTCAAACGAGCTATCCGGGTGCCTTAATCTTGTATTCTCACCCTCAACTTGGGTCATATAGGTTTTAGGCGTTGCTGATTCACGGTATGAATCAACTTTTCGCTTGATGTTACAAAAGGCTTTTCAGGATTTCTGGTGAAAACGGTAGTGTTAGCCTCTGGCTCACGCAGGCTTTCGGATCTTTCCCACGAGAAGTTTTATTTTTATTATCCGCTAAAACTCACCAGAGTCGGGGCTTTAGCAATCCTTACTCGCAGTTTACCGCCAGTGTGCCATCTGCTACACCGATTTTTGGGAAGATCCGGAATTTGACGGGGTTGTCACCCCGTGAACCCATACCGTGTTTACTTTTCCAACTGATTCACCAAGCCCTGAGTATAAAGACTGATTGCTGTGTCATCTATCTATAGTATGATGTTTTTATCCCATCGCACTTAATCAAGAAGCCAGAAAGCATCAAGATTATCGTCACCAACTCTATAGTAGACGAATAAATTGGCTGTTCTCAATAGCTGGTGGAAACGGTAGTGTGAGCCTCTGGCTTACACAGGCTTTCGGGCCTTTCCTACGCGAAGTTTTATTTTTACTATGGGCTAAAACTCAGGAGAGCCTTACAAAACTCACCCTCAAGCGGGCTTATAGCAATGCCGAAATATTGAATTCATACCTGTATTCAGCAACACCTCTTTTCATACGTTGTCCGAGGCAGGCAAAAGTTTGGCGATCGGGATCTTCAGGATGCGTCTTTCGATCGAATCTACCTTTTCAAAAGGAAAAACTAAAATGCCAAGATCACTTGAAATCTTCGGCGATGGTCGCTTGTACGAAATAAAAGACGACCTAGCCGTTAAAGTCACGGAGACAAATGGGCAAGTAAAAGCATTAATCGATGCTTTAAAGTTCAGCGTAGCTAAAACATACAACATTCATCCTCCAGACGAACAACCGCCTGATGTGGTAGAACGCAGAGGTTCAAAGCATCTTAATGAAGAAGGCTTTAAGCTTTTGACTACGTTTGAAGGATGTGAGCTGACTGCTTATGATGATGGCGGTGGAGTTTGGACAATTGGTTACGGACACACTGGCGACGATGTTTTTCCCGGACTGACGATTAGCCAAACGCAAGCAGAAGAATTGCTGCGCCTAGATTTAGAAAAATTTGAATCCTTTGTTGAGGATGCCGTTGAAGTTCAGCTTAATGAAAATCAGTTTTCTGCACTGGTTTGTTTCTGCTTCAACGTGGGGCCAGGAGGTTTTGGAGATTCAACTCTTCTGAGGCTTTTGAACGAGGGAAATTATCAAGGAGGTGCTAATCAGTTTCCTCGCTGGAATAAGGTAAATGGTGAACCCTGGCTAGGGCTGACACGCCGACGATTGGCTGAACGATCGCTGTTTTTGGGAAAACCCTGGCAGTCATTCTTAACCTATGAAGGAACAGGCGAAGAAGTAACAGGGGAAACAATCTCAGAAGTACCTCGCACATTGAAACTCACCGAACCCATGATGCAAGGTGAGGAGGTTCGTCGAGTACAAAAAGCTTTGAAAGCAGCAGGAATCAATCTTGAACCTGATGGATTCTTTGGCAATGATACTGACAAGGCAGTGAGGCAGTTTCAGCAGCAGAAAGGGCTAGCGGCGGATGGTGTTGTAGGTGCCCAAACACGAAAAGAATTGGGACTATAACATCGATTGTGTAACCAAATTCAAACAAATTGGAGAAAACCATGACTGACTCAAGCGATCTTCTCTTTAATCAACCTGTAATTGTCGAGGCCTGTGAAGAATTTGTCGAACGGGATCGGTTGGGAATTAAAGGCAGTTTCCCCGGATTGCTCCAAGATGCGCCCATGTCTTCGACTGCTGTGGTAAACGGCTTATCCCAGCAGTTGATCTATCAACTGCAACTGATTGTACCCGATGCCTTTGTCAGTTTTGATGACCTGAATGTAGATTTGCTGGAGGCAGCCTTTCCCTACGTACAAACCCCAGCCAAACAGGCACTCCAGAGAGCGATTCAAGATCGAGGTCAAAAAATGGAAGTCAACTCTGCCTACCGCACGATCGCTCAGCAAATGCTGCTGTATAACGATCGCTTCAACAATCCTAATCCTGTAGCTCCACCGGGAGCCAGCAACCACCAAACTGGATTAGCGATCGACATTGAAGATGCAAGAGGCTGGGAACCTTATTTGATGCAATATGGCTGGAATCCATTACCAGGCGATCCGCCTCACTTCGACTACCAAGGCGGCGGCACGATCGACCTTCGCAGTCAATCAATACTTGCTTTTCAGCAACTTTGGAATCTGAATTATCCTAATCAAAAGATTACCGAAGATGGCGGTTTTGGCCCTCAAACCGAGAATGCCCTTAATCGTTCTCCTGCTCCAGGGTTTTCTAAAGCGCCGTGGGATGGCAAACCCAGAACGTTGCGCTTGGCGATCCCGCGAATGGAAGGCTCGGATGTACTCAAGCTTCAGGAAAGCTTGAAGAAAGCTGGGATTGTAGTTGGGGCTGATGGTGAATTTGGGCCAGCCACAGATAAAGCCGTCAAGGAATTTCAGCAGAAGAAGGGTTTGAAGCCAGACGGAATTGTCGGAACCAGCACTCGCCAACAACTGGGTTGAGCTGTTCGCGATCGAGTTAACAAAATCTTGAGCTGAAGAATAGGTTGCTGAATGGGCAGAGTTTTCTGAAGAGCTATAACTTACGGCTCTAGAACTCTGCCGATCTGCAACTCTCTGAGTTAAATACGGATGCTGGAGTGATGAGGTAAAAATGGCTGACCAACCCGATCGACCACTGAATTTTTACGCCTTATTAATAGGTATTGACTACTACCTACCCAATCGGTTGTACAAGAGTCTTAAAGGAGCCGTGCGTGACATTAACCTTGTAGCAAGCTACCTGTCCGAGACACTGAAGATTCCATCCGAACGGATTTTCAAGCTGACTTCTCCGAATCCTGAAGTCGCTGAAACGATCGCAACCAAAGACCCGGAACCAACTTATGCAAACATTGTGGCAAAGTTTGATGCTATTACAGAAATAGCTCAGCCGGGAGAGCAGGTTTACATTCACTATTCTGGACATGGAGGACGGACGACAACCATCTATCCAGAATTGAAGGGGGATGACCAACTCGATGAGGGAATTGTGCCAAGAGATGTTGGCAACGAATCTGGGCGCTACCTGCGGGATGTGGAATTGGCTACACTGTTGAAGCGGATGACGGACAAAGGGTTGATTGTCACGCTTGTCTTGGATAGCTGCCATTCTGGAGAAGCAACTAGAGGCGACGATGTTGCAATTCGAGGTGCTGGAGAAACCGATACAGCATCGCGAGACTCTGAAAGCTTGGTTGCCCAGCGACAAGAGTTGATCGCAAACTGGCAGGCTTTGACTGATGGAAGTCCTGCAAGTATTACCCCCGGGCAGTGGCTTCCTCAACCTAGAGATTACGTTTTGCTAGCTGCCTGTCGTCCTAGCGAGTATGCTTACGAGTATGCGGTGAGTGGTAAGGAGCGACATGGGGCGCTGACGTACTGGATGATCGATACGTTAACCAGTAGCCCTTCAGGATTGACGTACAAAACATTGCACGATCGCGTCAGTGCGAAAATTCAAAGCAAGTTTCCTCAGATGCCAATGTTGGTGGGCGAGAGCGATCGCTTTGTCTTCGGAGTTGAGCGCGGATCTTTACAATATGCCATCAACGTGCTTGAGGTAATTGAGGCAGAGGTAACAGAGGCAGACTCAGAACCGAAGAAAGTCGTCAAGCAAGTTCGGCTGAATGCGGGGATGGCAAACGGTCTGAGTCCAGGTTATCGTTTCGCAATCTATGCGTTTGGCACGACAGATTTTACCCAGAAAAATAAGCAATTGGCGATCGTTGAAATTGCCAAAGTTGGTGCTTCTGATGCCTGGGCAGATGTAATTGAAGTGCTACGTCAGGACAAGATTGACCAAGGTTCTCAGGCAGTGATGCTGTCAGCCCCTGTCGATTTGGTACGGGGAGTACGCCTTTTCAAAAAAGAGGTTGGTGAGAAAGACAATGAACTGCCTCAAGCAATTGCGGACAAGCAAGATAATGCACTCTCAGCAGTTAAGGAAGCATTGGCAGGAAATGGGTGGTTGAAACTGGCGGATGCACAACAAAAGGAAGATTATCAAGTTGCGGTTAATCAAAAAGGGGAGTATGAGATTTGCACTGGTACACCGATCGAAAACCTCACACCTGCACTAAAGATTGACGACTCTGATGCTCCGCAACAAGTAGTGAAGCGATTGGTACACTTAGTAAAATATCAGGCGATTCAACAGTTGAGCAATCAATTTTCTGATTTGACGAGCAAATTAGAGGTGGAATTACTCACACAACAAAACTGGCGACCAGGGATGTCTAAAAAACCGCAGCCGTTTCCCGATCCGACTAATCTAGTTGTTAAATCGGGTGAGTACGCATTCTTGCGAATTAAGAATACTTCCTCTCAAGTTTTGAATGTTGCTGTGCTGGATCTCGAATCAAACTGGGCGGTTTCTCGCCTCCAACTCCAAATACCAGAGGCGATTTTTTATCCATTCAATCCCAATCAAGAAATGTTAATTCCGCTTGAAATCAAGCTACCGGATACTGGTAAATATTCCAAAGGAGCCGAAACCTTGAAAGTTTTTGCGACTGTCAGACCGAATGATTTTCGTTGGCTGGAGTTGCCCTCACTTGATGAAGAAATTGAGAAAAAGGCAGAGAAACTCTCTCGCGGCGATAATCCGCTGGGACAACTTCTGGCTGCGATCGGTGCTGATGTTGATACTCAACCAGAAATTCCCAGTTTTAAAGCAACAGCGATTTTCGATCCGAGTCAGGAATGGACAACGAAGGAGATTAAAATCACAATAGCGCGATAGGTGTTTGGTAAATTGGGCTATTCACCAGATTAGAACGGTTCGACTGCGCTCACCGACCACAGATTACTGCTTCTTGGTATGAGTTCTATGTTGAGTTCTGGAATAGCCCTCAAATTATCAGAGGAGGTTGCTTTGTATGTCCGAATTTCAACACAGCTACGCTCTAATTATTGGCATTAACGACTACAAAAACGGCATCTCTGCACTCAAAACAGCCGTCAGCGATGCGACAGAAATTGCCCGTATCCTCGAAACCGAGCATGATTACACCGTTACTCTGCTTCTGAATCAAGCAGCTACCCTCAGCCAACTTCGGCAGGTATTAGAGATAGAACTGCAAAAAAAAATTCAGGCAGGCGATCGCTTTCTCTTCTACTTCGCTGGACATGGGATTGCCCTCAATGGTGAGGATGGCCCTGAAGGCTATCTGATTCCTCAAAACGCTAAGTTGGGCAATGTTAGCACTTACCTGCCGATGTCACAGGTGAATAAAGCCTTGCTTCAGCTTCCCTGCCGTCACTTTTTAGGCATTCTCGACTGTTGTTTTGCGGGTGCTTTTCGCTGGTCAAGCCTACGCAAAGCGATTCCTGTTGAACTGGTTACGATCCACAAAGAACGGTACGATCGCTTCATTCAAGACCCCGCATGGCAAGTTCTTACTTCGGCTTCCCATGACCAAACTGCACTGGATGCTTTTAACCTCAAAGACGATCGCGGACAAATTGGAAGCCATTCACCGTTTGCCTCTGCCTTGATAGAAGCACTTGAGGGTAAAGCCGATGCTTTTCCACCAGCCGAACCCGGTAAGCCAGCCGGGGATGGTGTAATTACGGCATCTGAACTCTATGTGTATTTGCGCGATCGTGTGGAAATTGCCACAGAAGCCCGTGCCATCCGCCAGACGCCAGGGATTCATTGCCTCAACAAACACGACAAAGGCGAGTACATTTTCCTGACACCAGGACACGCCCTGAATCTACCGCCCGCACCACCATTGGATGTTTCCAAAAATCCCTATCGTGGCTTGTTACCATTTGAAGAGGAACACAACAAACTGTTTTTCGGTAGAAACGAACTAATAGAAAAGTTACAAAATATTGTCCAAACTAATTCTCTAACAGTGGTTTTGGGTGCTTCGGGTTGTGGTAAATCCAGTTTGGTAAAAGCCGGATTAATCCCCAAATTGAAACAGCAAAAAAGCGACAAATGGTGTATTCTATCACCAATACGCCCCGGAGCAACACCTTTTCAAGCCTTGAATAATGCGCTGATTGATGCCCAATTACCCAAAATTGAATTACAAAATCAACAAAAAACTCTGAGTCAAAGTATTGCGGTTTGGGCTAAAAATCATCCCGATTCCCATTTATTAATCTTTATAGATAAAAGCGAAGAAATAATTACACTCTGTCAAGATGAGGATGAGCGCCCGGAATTTTTCCAACAAATACTTACAGCAATTGATGCCCATCGGGATAAATTACGAGTAGTGTTAAGCCTACGTTCTGACTTTGAAACCCAAGTCAGAGATGCTGGCTTAAAGTGTTTCCCCACAGTCCTTAAAAAAGAAGTAGGAAACACTGACACTGAGCTTAAAAAGCGTTGGCTCAACGGACAATTTATTGTACCAGCGATGACACGAGCCGAACTACGGGAAGCGATTGAGAAACCCGCTGAAGCACGGGTCATGTATTTTCAACCCCACGATTTAGTAGAACAATTAATTAATGAAGTGGCAGATATGCCGGGAGCATTGCCACTGCTTTCTTTCGCGTTGAGCGAACTTTATCAGAAGTATTTAAAGCGACAACGGGATGCACAAAATCGAGGAATAACAATTGGCAGGGCGCTGACTCAAGAAGATTATCAAGCTTTGGGAGGAGTCATCCAATCGCTAACTCAAAGAGCTGATGAGGAATATCAGGCGCTAGTTCAAGAAAATCCAGCTTATAGCCAAGTTATCCGTCATGTAATGCTGCGGATGGTAGCCCTGGCTGGGGGTGAATTAGCGCGCAGACAAGTCCCGTTATCGGAATTGGAATATCCGCCAGATAAAAATAGTTTAGTTAAGAAAGTAATTGAGCATTTTAGCACAGCCAGGTTGTTAGTGAAAGGGCAAGATGCAGAGGGAAGTCCCTACGTGGAACCAGCCCATGATGCTTTGGTGCGGGCTTGGCAAAAGCTGCTGAATTGGGTAAAAGAGGAGAAAGATTTAGCACTGCAAAGGCGTTTAACTCCATCCGCTTTAGAGTGGAACGCTGGGCAACACGCCAAGTTTCTTTGGAATGCTAATCCCTATTTGGATGTATTGAATAAGGAGGTACTCAACTCCCCTGATAATAATTGGTTAAACCAGGTAGAAACTGAGTTTGTGCAGTACAGTTTGCAAAAAAGGCGAAACAGTCAGCGTAGTTTGGTTGCCACTGTGACTGGAGTCATTCTTTCTCTAAGTGGATTTGCCATTTTTGCTGGATATCAGTGGAGACAAGCAGAAATAGGACTAATTGAGGCTTTAATGCAATCTTCAAAAGCTAATTTCACGGCGAATAAAAATTCTTTTGATGCCCTGATTGATGCACTGAGAGCTAATAAGCGTTTGCAACAATTACCTTGGGGCAGCACAGACCAAAAACTCCAGACTAATGTTCTCACAACTCTGGCGCAATCCGCGAGCTGGGTAAGGGAGGAAAACCGCTTGCAAGGGCATCAAAATACTGTTCAGAATATTAGTTTTAGCCCGGATGGTCAAATGTTTGCTACAGCTAGCTACGATCGCACAGTTAAGTTGTGGCGACGGGATGGAAGTCTAGTCAAAACTTTGTCAGGACATACAGACGCGGTGATGAGCGTCAGTTTTAGTCCTGATGCGAAGATGATTGCTTCCGGCAGTCTAGATGGAACAGTCAGACTTTGGGACAGCAACGGCAAGCTGATACGGGTTATTCATGCTCATAAAAATGATTGGGTGATGAGTATCAGTTTTAGTCCAGATGGAAAAACAATCGCTACTGCCAGTGATGATAAAACCGTAAAACTCTGGCGGTTGGACGGTCAATTGATTGGTACCCTTAAAGGACATAAACACTGGGTATGGCAAGTGGGTTTTAGTCCTAGTGGCGATCGGATTATCACAGTCAGTGATGATAAAACCGTAAAACTGTGGAATCGGGATGGCAAGACTCTAATCAAGACTCTCACCAACCACTCTCAGCCTGTTGTAAGTGTAGATTTTAGTAGTGACGGTCAGATTTTTACCACTAGTAGCCTAGATGGAACCGTCAAGATATGGAGTCGAGAGGGGCAACATTTAAATACCCTTTC
Source organism: Microcoleus sp. D2_18a_D3 (assembly GCF_036702455.1). Taxonomy (NCBI): domain Bacteria; kingdom Bacillati; phylum Cyanobacteriota; class Cyanophyceae; order Oscillatoriales; family Microcoleaceae; genus Microcoleus; species Microcoleus sp. D2_18a_D3. The sequence goes on along the minus strand of NZ_JAUBTK010000010.1, from coordinate 77,963 downwards.
GCATTCTGGAGAGGTATGGAGCGTTAGTATCAGTCGAGATGGACAAACCATTGCTTCTAGCACTCAGGATGGAATCCTAAGACTATGGGCGCAAGATGGCAGATTACTGGATACTTGGGTAGGCCATAACGGGCCCATTTCCTGTGTTACTTTTAGTCCAGATGGAAAGACGCTGGCAACTGTAGGTAACGATAACATCACGAAGCTTTGGCAGATCGATCGAAACTGGTTAACTGTTTTGTTTGGACATCAAAAAGAGGTGAATTCGCTTCAATTTAGCCCAGATGGTAAACGGATTGCCAGTGCAAGCTCTGATGGAAAAGTGAGGATATGGAATCGAGAAGCTAAGCTACTTTTGACTCTGAAAGCAGACAACAGTAAGGTGAATGCCGTTAGCTTTAGTCCTGATGGAAACACGATTGCTAGTGGCAGCGACGACGGCACAATCAAGATTTGGGGTCTAGATGGGCAACTCCAGAGAACACTGAAAAGGCATCAAGATCAGGTCATATCTGTTAACTTCAGTCGTGACGGACAGACAATTGCCTCTGCGAGTGCTGATGGAACCGCAAAACTTTGGAGTTTGGAAGGTAAAAGACCGATCACGCTAAAAGGACATAAGAAGAGAGTGTTGAGTGTGGCTGTTAGCCCTGATGGACAAACCATTGCCACTGCTGGTGATGACACAACGGTAAAATTGTGGACTTCTAGGGGGCAAGAATTCCGAACACTGAAAGGACATACAGATGTAATTTGGTCTGTTAATTTTAGTCCTGATGGAACCAGGATCGTTACTGCTAGTGATGACCAGACAATCAAACTTTGGCACCGAGATGGAAGGTTAATCACCACACTGAACGGACATACTGCTGCAGTGCTTGATGCCAGTTTTAGTCCTGATGGAAAAACGATCGCCTCTGCGAGTATGGATCGGACAATAAAGCTTTGGCAACCGGATGGAACGTTAATCACCTCCCTGAGCGGACATACTGCGGGGGTGTATGCGGTGAATTTCAGTCCCGATAGCAAATGGTTAGCCTCTGCCGGGGCAGATCGAGTTGTTTTGCTATGGAAGGTGTCAGATATGACTTTTCAGGGGTTGTTAAAGAAAGGATGCAACCATATCCACAATTACTTGCAAACTCAACCAAAAAAATTAAAAGAATTATGTAATTGATCTCAGTTTTGCAAGTTAACTATTAAGTTAACTCCCGTTTATGTATGTAAAAATACAGTACTTTTGCTGGGTTTGTAGGTACGCAAAGCCGGGTTTCTTGAAAAAAACAAGTTTGTGGGCAAGAAACCTGAAGAAACCCGGTTTCTGGGCGGTACTTCATAAAAGAACAATTTGCTGTATGTGTTGGATTCTCCCCACTATTTATTTTAGTTTCCGCCTCCTTGGTTGCGGTTTTCACCTTTTTTAGGCTAACCTTCTACTTCGTTGTGGCTTCCGCCTCATTTAGGCTGACCTTGCTCCCGTCCCTTACCTAAACTGGAATTCTTGGTTGTGGTTCCGCCTCCTCCAAGCTGACCGAGCTCAAGTTCATCTTCTCCGATTGCAGACTTCGGTAGATTTTTCTCCCAAGTCTCACAAATTCCAGTAGCCAGGTACTTGGAAACTTTTTTGATAATGAGAGTTGCCAGAAGAGTAGCAACAGCAGGAGCTAACCCAACTCCATTGACTAAAACAGGAGCCAACATCCCAGCCGCTTTGGTATAGTTCTGATTTATTGTTTCATCTAAAATCTTCCGAGTCTCTGCATCGTCTCCTCCGATGGGTTTGCACATAAGTTCGTAAACTAACGGGTTTACGCGATCGACAAGCTGCCGACCAGCATCTAAAAATCTTGGATCGATCGATGCTCTAGCCGCAAAGTTCACATCAATAGATTCCAAGGAAGCTGGGTCTATCCCTCTTGCTCCACGTCCAGCAACATCATCCTCTATGGCTTGTACGCGAGAGCCTAGCTGAGCTTCCAATACATCATCATCAAGCTCCCACAAACTTGCCACAATGGCTTCAACTTCTGTCATTTCTACTTATCTCCAGGCTTTAGTTAACAAGAGAGTTACTGATTATTCTGGGGATATAAAAAAATCTCCCGAAACCAATCAAGGTAGTTTAACCAAAATATAGTGATATTTCAAAAATCTCAACTATTCTTATCATTTTTTGATTGAGCGACTATCTCTCTGGAGATGAGCCGTGTTCGCGACTAATATCATTCCGGGTGTGCCGGAATGATATTACCCAACAAAAGAAGCCGGGGGTAGCACGCGAGATCCTTTTACCTTTAATTAGAACGACCTACTTAATTACTAACCTCAGCCATTTCAATCACGCGACCGTCGTAATCCTTGACTAAAAAATTTAGCGGCTTTTCCCGGCGAATTTTATAACTAATGCCGCGAGTTTGTACCCTCATCAATAGCTGATCCAAACATTCGCGATCGAAACAAACGTGACGCGGGCGATTTTTTTCCCCTACACCGGCCCCGCTAATAATGTGCAGTTGGGTATTTTTCATCAACTGATACCACAAACCATCCGGACTCCCCATCGTTTGAGAGGTTGTTGCCCTCCCGACATTCGGCGATAAATACAGCGGATCGATACCAGTTGTCCCCAAAGTTTGCTCGTAATTGTAGTAGTAGTGCAGCGGCACTTCTGCTACGGGCAGGTTTAGCATACCTTCATAGAACTCCCTCGCCTGTCCGAGATCGGATACCATCACCGTGTGTACCTTCGGAGCACTGGTGAGAAACATCCACATCGCCCCCGCATAAGCGGCCAGCAGCATCACCATAATCCCTTGAGTCGAAAACAAGCTGTCCAGGGACGGCAAAAAAGAGCTCAGGTACAAAGGCCGAAGTCCAAAAGCAATAAAACTAACTGCTAGAGTCATGAATTATAAGAAAGGGTAAACAACGAAATTTATCAAGATTGCAGTCGCGATCGCCCGCGAGACTTAAACTATTAGCTTAGCCATCTATGTTAGCAAAAACTAGCGGTTAAGCCCTACCCGATGAAAGTCTTTGTCTACGGCACACTCAAACCGGGGGAGTCCAACTACCTCCGCTACTGCGAAGGAAAAGTTGTGAATGCTTACCCCGCGATCGCCCGCGGTCAACTTTTTGCGCTGCCGATCGGCTATCCTGCGATGATGGCCGGAGAGGGCATCGTCTGCGGTTTTCTCCTCTGTTTCGCAAACTCTGCTATTTTGGACGATTTAGACCGATTGGAAGACTATCATCCGCTGCGGGAACCGACACAAAACGAATACCAGCGGCAGGAAATCGAAATCTTCGATCGACACCTCAAACCTTTAGGCACGGCTTGGGCATACTTCATGTTACCCGATCGCGTTCGTTCCCTAGGAGGCATCTGGCTGCCCGATGGGACGTGGGAAAATAGGTTTTTCACCAAATAAGGTCGTTAATGCCGATGAGCTTAGGAAATTGCCATTGCAGTGCACGAGGGTGGCTCGAACCTGTAACCGTAACCCCGAATAGTTTTAATAAACTGCGACCCCGTAGCATCAACTTCAATCATTTTCTTGCGAATCTGAGCGATATGTACGCTAACAAGTTGCTTTTCTCCTGTGTCGTGGCAGTTCCACCCCCAGATTTTTTCAATTAGCTGTTGGCGACTCCAAGATTGACCGGAATGACTTGCCAAAAAATACAATATCTTAAATTCCAAGGCTGTTAACTTGATAATGCGATCGTTGAGTGTTGCTTCCCGGCGCGCTGAATCGATCGCGAATTGATCGAATACAATACGTGATGAAGTCACAGGTCTCATCCGTCTCAACACAACTTCTATACGAATTGCCAACTCCGCCAAACCAAAGGGTTTGCAGATATAGTCATCAGCACCTGCAGACAGGACTTTAAGTTTATCAGCTTCGTCGGTGCGGCTGCTTAGCATAATCACAAAAACATTAGTACGGCGCTGCATTTCCTGGCAGAGGTGATAGCCTGTAGTATCCGGCAAATTCCAATCGAGAATTACTAGCACAGGCTTGAATTTCTCAAACAATGTTAAAGCCGTCTCGCCATCTGCTGCCGAATCTACTTGATATTTCTGATTTAAAAAGCGATGAACTAGATTGCGGATGGATGCGTCATCATCCACAACGAGAATCTTGGGAGTAGTATCAGTAGTCATCACAAAAAAGTTTCTTTCTTTTGTCAATTTCAACCGGGCAATTACAGCACAGCTTTAGTGAAGCAAAAATCCCAGGTCTTTCCAACTAATACAGACTTTTTTGGGGCAATTCTTCTCTCAACTTCGCTTGAATGTCAAAAGGCTCTCCCCAATCCCAAATTTTTACTTCTAGGTGTTCGTTAAATACCATTATTTCAAGCTCTATCGGAGTTTCTAATGGCAGATTTTTGTGAGCGTGGCGAACAGCATTCGTAAACCCTTCAATCACAGCAAGTTTACACTGATGCAAAACGACTAGGGGAATTGGTAGAGGATCTAGCTGTTCAACCCAGGATAAAACTTGAGCAACAGCCTTGATATCCGTATTTACTTCAAGCCTAAATTGGTGAAGTGGTTGGTTAGAACTTGGCTCGTGTTGGGGAACTCGTTGCTTTTGAAACCCGAAATTAAAGCTGGTTAAAACATCGATCGCGCGCTTAAAAAAACCATCTTCAATGCTGCGTTGGGATGGTACTAGACCAGGCTGCTGATAATATTTTACAATGAACAGACAGTTCCGACCGTCAGAAGTGCGGGTATAACTTAGCTCATCGGCAATTTTGCCAATAATTTTTATACCTATCCCACCTGACGGAATTTCATCTATGTTATCTATCATGGTGCTATCCTTTGTCATCATTTAATGTGTACTTTTTTACCTAAAAAAGACAGTGGCATTCTGAACGATTAAGTTTGCATGATTTATGCCTGACTTTTCCCGTAGGCCGTGCAGTTGTTGTCCCGATCATTTTCTCTTTTTTGATCGGGTCTTGACAAACTCAGTTTGCGATCGCTAAACTGATCGAAAACTGACATTGACAATTAGATAAGTAAATTATACAATGACCACCCTCAAAGCCTCTGAGGAGGGATTAGTAAAAATTAAGCAAGCTAGAAGAGAAAGGGGCTCGACTATAGAAGACCCCAGATGGCTAGTAGAAGCTAGTCAAAAATTAGAGCCCGATCGAACTTGGACAGAGGCCGGGCCCTATGCCGATGGCCTCTCCCTGCCAACTTGGAGGCGCTTTTTAGGAGGAAGAGAACCCATTAAAGCTAATGCTTTCAAGGCTTTCTGCAGGGTTTTGCATTTGGATTGGGAAGAAATTGTCGATCGTCCTCCTTTAGCCCCCCCTTACCAAGAGGGGGTTGGGGGGGTTAGAGATTTTTGCCAACAGGATATTGATTCGGTGGTGGAAGAGATACGGCAAAAATGCCACAGCAAAATCCAACAGCTTTACAGCAAAATGCAACTGTTGGATATTGCACAGCCCGTTGATGTCAGCAACCTCTACGTTGAACTCAACATTTTGGAGGAAATTACCAGTTGGCAGCCGGGAGAAATTAGCGATTTACTCAGAGAGTTCAACCCAGATGCGGATAACTTTAACCGCTTGGGATTAGGTAAAATATGCCAGAAACGAGTACCAGGATTGGATGCGGTGAAATCTCACTCTAAACTGATGGTACTCGGCAAACCCGGTTCCGGTAAAACTACTTTTTTGAAACACATTGCCATTCAGTGCGATCGCTCTGAATTTGAAGCAAACAAAATACCGATTTTTATCTCTCTGAAAACCTTTGCTGAAATCGCTAATCTTGACTTATTAGAATATATCAGCGACGAATTTGCCAGTTGCGGAGTTGAGGCGCGATCGCAAACTGAATTCGTACTCAGTCAAGGCAGAGGCTTGATTTTATTGGACGGCTTAGATGAAGTGCCAGAATCAGATAGCGATGCAGTCGTCAGACAGATTCGTAAGTTTGTCCAAAAGTATTACAACAATCAGTTTATTATTACCTGTCGAATTGCCGCTTCTAAGTACAGATTTCACGACGCAGGATTTACCAATGTTGAGGTAGCCGATTTTAATAATAAGCAAATCGCTGCCTTTGCTCGCAATTGGTTTGTGGCTTTTTCCCAGAATATCGAGGCAGGGAAAGGTTTAGCCTCTCAATTTGTAGAGAAGCTGAAACTGCCAAAAAATCAGCAAATCCGAGAACTGGCAGTAACGCCGATCTTGTTGAATCTGACTTGTTTAGTATTCCAAGCCAAAGCAGATTTCCCATCCAACCGAGCCAATTTGTATGAGGAAGGATTGGAAATTATGCTCAGAAAATGGGATGAAACTAGAGGCATTCAACGGGATGAAGTTTATCGCTATTTAAATTTGTGCCGCAAGAAACATTTACTTGCTTTTGTGGCAGCTATTACTTTTGAGCGGGGCGATTACTTTTTTGAAAAAAATCAAATCCAGCAATTGATTGCCGACTATCTGGCTAACTTACCCGATGCCACAACTGACCCGGTTCAGTTGGAGAGCCATAGTGAGGTTGTGCTGAAGGCGATCGAGGCACAACATGGATTATTAGTGGAAAGGGCAAGAGGAATTTATTCGTTTTCTCATCTAACATTCCAAGAGTATTTTACTGCTACAGAAATAGTTAACAACTCCACTCCACAAGCTTTGGGAAAACTGGTCAGCAACCTGACAGAGAAGCGTTGGCGAGAAGTCTTGTTTTTAGCAGTTGGGATGTTGCAAAAAGCTGATGACTTGTTACTATCAATGAAACAGCAAGTTGATGGGATGGTTGCTGACGATGAGCAGTTACAGCAGTTCCTAGTGTGGGTAAGAAATAAATCTTTTTCCATTAAGGCTCCCTATAAACCATCAGCTATCCGCGCTTTTTATCTGGGTCGAGAGGTAGAGCGCGTTAGTAACCCTCGTTCGGACTTGAATTTTGACCTAAGTTTGATCCGTATTCTTGCTTATGCCATTGACCATACTTTTAAACCACCCCTTGAACTTTTTTTCTTGGACTTTACTTCTTATTATGACAATGAACGTGACTCTGGCTTGGCTACTGAACGCCACTCTGACTTGGCTACTGATATTGTTCTTGATGTTGCAATGTTTTATGCAATTGACCTTAATATTGCCTATACTTATGCTGCTGGTTCAGGTCGCAATCTTCTCTCTATCCTCGCCTTTACTCTCAATTTAAATCTGGAACCAGAATTGAAGCAATCTCTGCAACAAGTCAGAGACCAACTATATGATTCAGCATATACAAACAGAGTACAGGAGTGGTGGAGAAGCGAGCGGGAGTGGTGGAATGCTAAAGGTAAAGATTGGACTCAGCAATTAATAAATCTGATGATTAAGTATCGCAATATAGGTCACGATTGGCAATTTAGCGAACAGCAGAAGTCATTGCTGAGGAAGTATTACGATGCTAATAAATTGCTGGTAGATTGCCTCAATAGCGGTTGTAATGTATCTCCTGCTGTGCGGCAGGAAATTGAGGAGACATTGCTATTACCGATCGCAAATCTGCAAAAAACCGATGACAAGTGCGTGAAGCGAAGCTATCCCGTAGGGAATCGCCCCGTCTAATTCCACTCGCTACCTACTAGGATATTAAGATGCGATCGCCCCACAATTCGTCATTCAAAGCCAGGAAAGCGTCAAAGGATATATCCACCTTGAAAAACTGGGAAAAACGGCAAAAAGCCCCCTTTTTTAGGGAGCTTAGCAACTTTCGTTATTGCTCAAAACAGAAATCCTACTGCGCCTTTAGCAATTACTTTTGAGGGGTTGCTACACCAACTTTGGGAATATCCATGATCGGTGCATTCACCCCAAGCATCAAATCATTGGGATTAACCATCTCCACCAGAGGCTCGTTTAAAGCCATAATCAAACCGTCTGATTCAGCAGGAACGGGCGATCGAGCAAACTGAGGAGCAAACAATTGGCGATCGCCACCGACACCAGACACCACCGCAACCAACAAAGCTGCGATCGCACCTCCACCCACAATCCAAGTTTTTTTCGGCTTGCGTTCCACCCGCTGCAAAACCTTCGTCGCCAACTCCTCGGCAGATTGTTCCGCAGCAGGCACCGGCATTGCCTGAAAACTCTGCTGCATCATCAGCAGTCGCGAGTACAAACGCTTCGTAGTGGGGTCATTTGTCAGCCACTCCTCAACTTGCCGGCGTTCTGTCGCCGTCACTTCACCGTCGAGATAGGCACTTAGCAATTCAAAGCGATCGCGCATCATAGTAGTTACATTGCCCTGGGCATAATTGTTGTTAACTTCAGTTTCAGCGAGTGAATCCCCTACGCCTTGCTGATGCTGATTTTTATCGGATTCAAAGTTACCATTCATATTTCACACTTGCTCTAATTGGGGAATCACGCACTCGCTATTAGAATGATTTACTGCTTACTTATATTTTAAAAGAGAAGTTTTGATGTCACAGCAAACTTCACCAAATCTTCTTAACCCGCCTCTGAAATTACTCTTGCTAATTACCATCGAGATATTTTTGCAATTCCAACTGCAATCTTTGGCGAGCTCTAGCAATTCTCGACTTGACAGTTCCCAGAGAAACTCCGGTCATTTCGGCTATTTCCTCATAGGCTAAACCTTCTATTTCTCTCAAAACAATTGTTGTGCGGAATACTTCCGGCAAATCTGCGATCGCCACCCGCAACTGGTCGTAAAATTCTCTAGTCGTCAAATCTTCATCAGGCCCCGGACTGTCGGCCGGAATTTCCCAATCAACCTCGCCATCTTCCAGGGTACGGGGTACGTCGAGCGACAGCGGAGTTCGCACCCGCTTGCGCTTCCGCAACTCATCGTAAAACAAATTAGTGGCGATGCGGCTCAGCCAGCCCCGAAATTTAACAGGCTCTTGCAAGCGGTTAATATTGCGGTAGACCCGAATCCACACTTCCTGAGCCAAGTCTGCTCGGTCTTGCCAGTCAGGGGCCAAGTGATAGAGAACCCTGTCTACGTGGGACTGATACCGCTTCAACAGTTCTGAAAAGGCCGTGGTCTCAGGTCGATTTCCTTCCTGACACCGCAACACCAAGTCATAATTAGAGAGTTTTTCGGCTGGCAATTGCACTCTTTGAACGGTCGCCACAACCGCAGACCAGGACACGGAAATAAAGTCGCTCATCGGTGGAATTGGCTCATCGAACATTCCACACTTTTTGACGTTACGAGATCGTAACAAGTTCCCCTCTTCAATCTCAAATCTCAAATCGATTGACTAATGCCCGACAACCTCGCAGGCTCCAATACTAACCCAACTGCTAGAACCATCGGCCCAATGTTCCTTTTTCCAAATCGGTACATTGTGTTTGAGCGTATCTATGGCGTACTGACAAGCTGCAAATGCCTCCCCTCGGTGGGGACAGCCAACAGCCACCAGTACGCTGATTTCGCCCACCTGCAAGTGTCCGACGCGGTGGTGAATGACGACCCGATTGACATCGGCCCACTGGCGGCGGATTTCAGTAGCAATTTGTTGGAATACTCGCACGGCCATCGGTTCGTAGGCTTGATATTCTAGGGAAACTACAGCTTGACCGTCAGTTTGGTTGCGGACTGTACCGCTCATCATTACCACGGCTCCGTTCGCGGGGTCATCTGCCAAAGCGTATATTTCCTCTACAGACAGCGGCGCTAAGGTAATGGCGAAGCTGTCGGATTCATGGCGTTGAGGAATTGTGCCGATCGAAAGTGCAGCGAAGGAGTTCATTGCCAAAGAAGTGGTGCTGGATAAGTTAATTGATCTTGACACAAATCAAGTCGCGATGGATTTGTCTTGCATTCTTGTCGGGGACACAGGGAGACTAATTTTTAGACCCATCTCGTAGCACGGGCAAGGGCCCAACGCCATCGCCCCGAACTTCTGCACCAGTGCGATCGGCTACACTATGACTGACTCGAAGCAAATTAAGACCGTGCTTGAATACGAGCCGGATGCTTGTTATATCGAATTAACTGCCGATATTGCTGTAGCAATTCAATAAATAAGCACCAAAATAAGTAGTGTCATTCGCAACTCAGTACAAGCCATTCCCCACCCCAATCGATAACTTCGTTCCCTTTTTAATGACACAGTTAAGTTTAATTCTGCCCGGAGTTCTGATCCGCGTCGGCAAAATTTTTAGCAGCCGATGTAAACTTTATTTATTTTTTTGTTCCGGAAAGCTACATCAATGACATGATATACCTGTGCAGGGTTCAGGAACATTAGCCAATACTCGGCAACCGCAAGACCTTAACGCCCTTTTGTGGCTTTTCTGAAACATAAGTTAATAATTTGGGCTGTTAATTGAGGTTTTGACCTGAGTCTGCACCAAGAAAGGTTAACAACAATCACGAGGAAACTATGGAAGCACTAGCATTGAGCCACTCTTTTGTTGCTTATGAATCTCCAGAGTCCGAACTCCAGGTCAAGTCGTTAGACCAACTGGGCTTGAAAATTCCTAATTCTGCATGGATAGGCGTTGCAGGTATGGCAGTAGCCCTATCTGTTCTGAGTGTCGGTGGCGAAGCCCAGGCGGCAAATTGCTACCGCAAACACTGTGGCCATCGCGCTCATCACAGCCATCACAGCTACGCCAAAGTTGTCACGAATGGCGGCCGACTGAATATCCGCAACCGCCCCAGTAGCTGTTCTCATGTAATCGGCAAGTTATATTATGGAGACCACGTAAAATTGACCGGTCGTTACAAAAAGGGCTGGGCACAACTCAAAGGTGGCGGCTGGGTGTCTGCGTCCTGGCTTTCCTAACTCTTAACTAGAGCAATTTACGTTTCTAGAAAGAGTTTTAATCGTTACCCGGCCATACTGGGTAACGATTATTTTAAATATGAAATCGATCCTGAAAATCATGGAATATCCGAAATTCATGACTAACAACTAACAGCCTAAACTTTACCCCCGCCGATTAGATAAAGTAATGCCATCCGCACCGCCACGCCGCTGGTAACTTGCTGAGAAATCAGGCTAAACTGGGCATCGTCCATCAAATCCGAACTAATTTCCACGCCACGGTTAACCGGGCCCGGGTGCAACACCTTCACATCCGGCTTGCAGAGTTTCAGTTGATCGCGCGTAATCCCGTACAAAGAATGGTACTCTCGTAAACTCGGCAGCAAATGGTCGCTCATCCGTTCCTTTTGCAGCCGCAAAGTCATCACAAAATCAGCATCGGCCAAAGCAGGTTCCAGATGCCAGTGCAAAAATAACTTGCCTTCCCTACCATCGCCACACTCAGCAAACAACAGCGGTAGCAAAGTCGGCGGCCCGGCCAAATGAACCTCTGCCCCAGAAGCCGTTAGACTCCAAATATTAGACCTAGCCACCCGCGAATGCAAGATATCCCCCACCACAGCAATTTTTTTGCCCGCTAAAAGTTCCAGCCGCGGACGTTCGGTATCTAACAGAGCACAAATAGTAAATAAGTCTAGCAAACCTTGCGATGGGTGTTCGTGCTGACCGTCTCCAGCATTGAGAACGCTGACTCTTGACCCCAAGCGATCCATTTCCGAAGCAATCGTGCTGGGAACTCCAGCTTGTTCGTGCCGGATCACCATCAAATCCGTTCCCATCGCCAGATAAGTCTTAGCCGTATCCAGAATAGTCTCCCCCTTCGTCAGAGAAGAACTTCCCGGGGTAAAATTTAGCGTATCCGCCGACAGCCGTTTCGCCGCCAACTCAAAACTATTGCGAGTCCGGGTAGAAGGTTCAAAAAACAAATTCGCGACCACTTGACCCTGCAGGGCCGGCACTTTCTTCGTGCGGCGGCCGAGCACCTCCCGAAAACTGGCCGCAGTTTGCAGCACTGTATCGTATTCGTCCGAGGTAAAATCAGCCAGAGTGAGAATGTGTCGCCTTGTCCAAGTCATACAATTTTAGATTTTAGATTTGAGATTTTAGATTGACTCAATCAGGACGGACGATGGGTTTGGAACTTGCTGGTACGCCCGCTCTGCAGTCGCCTTTGAATGTTCGATCGACATTTAGGGGTGGCGATCAACAGTATCCAACAATTTTTGATCGCTTTTGCGGTGAGTAGAGTTATAATCAGTTGATCAAGGAAATTGGGTCTAAAACCCTGTCCTTCTAGGACGGCTTTAATTTCTTAAATCCCTTCCTAAAAGTCAAGAAATTTCTAGTATACTAGAGTAGTCAAGGTTAAACTCCTGCGCCATCGTGCATAAAAACAGTTAACGACACACTTGGGCGCGTAAACCGGGGGACAAAGAGCGGCGAAAACTCTATAAACAGCTAGGGGCTTAACACAGTTCCTTTAACCAGAGAAACAAACTATTTAGAGACGTTCTGGCAGAACGTCTGTACAGTAGGGTAGGGCATACCCGAACTTTAGGTTCATATCCTAGTACGCTTTTGGAGATAGACCCTCTGGGGTTGCTGTGAGTTGAACTCGTCAATTGGTATTTTGTACGGTTGAAAGGTTTAACAAGTGCCGAAAGGACATAGCGCTTAAAGGTCAGTCGATGAATTAAGAATCCCCACGCCTTTAGGCTGGGGAGTGTCAAGTAGCTCAGACCCCACTCTCACAGCGAACCCAGCGTCGAAGGTCAAACAGGTGTGGTTTACCCGCAGGAAAGCGGAAATTACGCTGTAGCAGCCAAAGCGCAGTAGTTGCAGTTTCTCCTACCCAAACTCAGCCTTGTCAAGAACAAGCCGAACGCAGCCCTTGCATCTACCACTATGTGGAAACAACGATGTGGAAACAATCGAGGCGGCCAACCTCCCACTGTCGATCGACAGCATATAGCGGGACATTTCAAAGATGATTAATTCTTTGAAGTCGGTCTTGACTCTTCAGTCCTGCTTATAGGGCCTTGTCAAAACGAACTCTGTTAAGATACAAGTTGAATATGTAGCTTCCCGACAAAAATCTACACGTATCTTGGCGAGACTGTTCTTGGCGAAACTGCGGTAAAAAGTGAGAGCTGGGAAGTGGTAATTACACAAGATTTAAACAATTCAAGAGGTATTATGAGCCAGCAGGTTATACAGCCGATGGTTAAGTTCCAGCGTCAGGTGCATTCTCTCGTCACGTCTGACATTATCAAGCCGACAGACAGTATTTGGAAAATTGCTCTGCTTTACGGCGACGAATGGCCGTACTGGAAACAGCAATTGCTAGAGTTTGATTTTTCTATGCAAGACCCCGTGAGCGAGTTGATAGCTGTAGAAGCTTGGGACGAGGAATAAAAGAGAAGACGGAGGACTTGGGTGTCGGAAAGAAATTTCGAGGCGATCGGGTAAATTTTCTTTCATAAATTTCCGTTGCTAGCTTCTTCCCTCTTCCCTCTTCCCTTTGCCCTCTTCCTAATGACTTGTGACTTTTGACTTGTGACTTTTGAGTTTTGGCTTCTATTAAAGGGAAGCTGCTAAAGCTCGAGCTAATTGTTGAGCAGTTTGAAAGCGATCCCCAGGCTTAGATGCCGTGGTTCGCAAAATGGTCTCTCGCAGCTTGGGGGCGATCGTCGGAATATTTTCGAGCTTAAACCCGTAACCTCCAGGTATTTTCCCGTAAAAGTTTTGAGGGCTTTGGGCCGTCAGCAAAAAAATCAAAGTAGGCCCAATAGCATATAAATCCGACTGAGGGAGAGGCTGTCCCCGGTCTTGTTCTGGTGCGGTGTAGCCTTCCACGCCGATGCGAGTGCCCGGAGGAGTGCCGATTTCTTTAACGGCACCAAAATCCAGCACTGTAATGCGATTGTCGCGGTGCCGCACCAGCAAATTAGCAGGTTTAATATCCCGGTGGACGATCGGGGGTTTTTGAGAGTGAATGTAGTCCAAAACCTCACAGGTTTGGATCATCCACTCTATTGCTTGTTGGGGAGCAACAGGGCCGCGGTTGTAGATGCGTTTTTCTAAATCCTCGCCGTGGAGCATTTCCATCACCAAGTATTTTTTGCCCCCTTCCACAAAAAAGTCAAAAAACTGAGGAATTCCCGGATGGTGGAGGGCCTTGAGAGTTTTAGCTTCACGTTCAAACAGTTCTTGAGCTTTGACTATTTGAGCCATATCAGCATTCATTTCCTTGAGGACTACCAGAGAAGCTGCGGGGGAACTTCCGGGTTGTTGAGCTTTCGCTTTATCTCGATCCCAGGCTAAAGTCGTTGTTCCCATACCGCCTTGGCCCAAAGTTCTCAGCACTTGGTAGTGACGGACAGTGCGCTCGACTTTAATCGGTTCGCCACAGTGGATGCAGAATAAATTCCCCGGCGGGTTTCCCGCGTGGCTGCACCGTGGGGCGGCGAGATTGACGGTGGGGTTCGCCTTAATTTGGCCGCCGAGTTCAATAGTAATCACTTGGAAATGCAGAATTGGGCCGCCCCGCGCCAACTGGATCAGGGCACCGTCGGATATCCAACCCTGAGACATGAGAATACCGTTCACCAAAGTGCCATTTGTCCCGGAATTGACTAAGTACCACTGGCTCGACTTCCCGCTATTAACTCTTTGCAGTTCCAGATGCTGCCGTGACACTAGAGCATTGGGGATCACAACGTGATTTTCAGGAGACCGGCCGATGCGAATAACGGATTCGCTCTCGAAACTCCACTGTTGCAGGGGGGTATGTTTTTCTGGATTTAAAAGAGTCAGCAGCATTTTCGATTGATGTGGTTGAACTCCCTGATTTGGCAGTGAGAGTTGACGGGAATTTACAGATGTGGGGCGTAGGGCTTTGAAAAATTAGAAATTAAAAATTACTTATGAGCTTCACGCGTTAGCTTCAGGAAAACTTTATAATATCCTGATTATGATTAAAGATTTCATAAACAATTAAGTTATAAATAGTTTTTTGGGAACAATTATCCGTAAATTTTCTGAGGGGTCGATCGCTCCTTAAAACACAGTCGATCGATTTAACACTTGAAACTACAAAAACTAGGTAAACAATCGCTAAAGTTTTACGTAAATTTGCTGTAGCAGCAGGTTGTGATTTACCCCCCACATCTATAGGTAGGGCGGGCACTTCCCACCTATGCCCAAATTTCCCCGACAGCGATCGAGTATAAAGCAGATTTCGCATCAGCCCGCCTGCCGACTCACTTCATTTTAGTTAATTTTTTTTGCATTAGACTAACTATTTTTGTAAGTGAAAGCTCTTTCAACTATGATGAATCCACTTACTATCAAGCCAATTTTTCCGGTAGATTCCCGGAACCGAGTCTCAAAATTAAAGCTACGGATAAATGGTTGGTACTCCACAGCTTTTCTGCAATCTTATGGGTCTGCAATCAGTTTTTGAGCAATCAAACTGAAGCTGTTTCAACACCGGATACCTAAGAACAGAGCGAGTAGTAAAGCCTTGCCCGAAAAAGGCAGAAGCTGTTTCCTTTCCCTGCAACAATTGCCGATTTAACCCAGGGGGTCACGGGGGAAAGCACCACCTTTGAAAAAGTTGGCAGCATCGAAAGTCTAAAATCGAAATGCGCCTACCTGGGCCCGAATGATAATTGCCGTGATATTGTCGTGACCGTTGCGTTTGTTGCCCAGTTCAATCAACTGGGCAACTCCCTGGTCGAGATCAGCTTGGGGATTGAAGAGGGGTTCAAGAGTGTTCTGCCAGTGAGTTTCCAACAAATCATTATCTGTCAGGCCGTCGGAAGCCAAAATTAATAAGGTATCTTCGCACAAGTCTAAAAACTGTACCTCTGGCTTGAGAAAATTACTGTCTCGCGGGCCGATGGCTTGAGTTAGTTGATAGGCGTCGGGACGGGCATAAGCAGTTTCCGGGTCAACCCCGCGCTTAATTTCGCGCTGACCTACTTCGTGGTCTGAGGTGATTTTTTCTAGGGTTTGTCCCTTTCTCAGTCGGTAGAGGCGGCTGTCGCCGACGTGGGCAACGGCGAATTGGGTGTCTTGAACTAAGACTGCGACTAGAGTTGTACCCATGCGGGCGCTGCCGGAGCGCCCGTCTTTTTGATTGATTTCAAAGATGGCTTTGTTGGCTAGCAGCACTCCCTCGCGGATGGTGTCTGCCGGAGGTAGTTGATTTTCCCAACGGGTTTGAAAGAATTCTCTGAGGGTTTCAGCCGCTAGTTGACTGGCTACTTCTCCGCTGTCGTGTCCGCCCATGCCGTCGCAGAGAATGTAAAGCCCTTTGGTTTGAAAGATGCGCCCGAAGGAGCTTTCGAGTTTGTTGAGCTGAGTCCAGATGCTGAAGAAGTCTTCGTTGTGGTCGCGCGTGCGGCCAACATCGGTGAGGCCTGCGTCTTCTAAGCTGTAAATCTGGAGTGGCATGGGCTGGGTTAAGACCTCGCCAACCTCGGGGGGCGACTCGTCGGGGCTGCGGTAATGCCTGCGCGTCGGGGTTGAGCTTGGTGAAGGTGCGGGTTGGAGTTCCAGAGGAACAGTTTCTAGGCGCGATCGCAATTCTTCGATTGTGTTAATCTCGCCTCTGTACATTTGTTGTAGCAGGTCGAGCAAGGCGCCAAACTGAGTGCGATGATCGGACTGGCTAAATATCACCTGCCACAGTTGCCCCAAATCTACCAGTTGCAGGTTTGATCCTGCGGGTTCGGGATAGAGGTATTGCAGTCGCAAAGAAGCCAAGGAAAAGGAAGAGTCGGGGTTGACTCGCAAATTTGTCAGTTCCAACAAGCTTTGCCGACAGCGCCAGGGTTCTAGGGCAGCCCAGAGTTCTGTCATTTCGTGCAGCCAGTATAAAATTTGCTGGGTGGAAGTTTCGGGTTGACTCCACCGTTCTACCAGCAGTGGCCATTGGGAGCAGTCTTCTAGCAGCAGCACTGCCTGTTCGTTGTCTGACCAGCTATCGTGAATGACTGGCAGGTTGTGAGAGAATTGCCACCGGAGTGCCAGATAAGGTTCAGCTATGCCTTGGCAAAGCTCTGCTAAGGCGGAATTGGTTGAATTTTCTCCGCGTTTGATTGCTGCGCTATAGGGGGATGTTCGTCTGGCGACGCTGGCAGAGTTGGCTGCTAGCATGGCTTTGAGGGGTGACATTTCCAGCGGCTGACAGTCCAATACTGTTACTTCTACTGTGTCTGAGCGTTTTCTCGGCGGCACGGTTTCTAGGAGTTGGTAGCGCTGCTGAGTGTCTAAATAAGCTCCTGCTTGCTGGGAAGGGATTAAATATTCTGAATTGGGGACGGGGAATTGTGGAGATTGGGGGGAGATGTCAGCTATGTTTGGGCTGTCGGGGTTCTGTGTTGCTTCCTGGATTTGTTGAGGCTGTGGTGCGGTTGTAAAATTGTGCTCAGATGGGGTTATTTCGCGCTCTGGTGCTGTAGTAGAGCTTTTTTCTGTTGTTTGAAAGGATGCTGGTGCGATCGCCCCCACGGCTACCACAGCGTCTATTTCTGGGCTGATTAATTCGGCGACTTCGGTCTGTGGAGAAGTTGGCGCGACTGCTGTTGGGGGTTCGGCTGGGGTGGTTATTTCTGTTTTAATGCTGTCTGCGATCGGTTCAGCAGAGTTTTGGGGCGATGCGATTTCTGGAACCATCTCTGGTTTTTGGGCAAACTCGGCTGGGGGTATGGTTGACTCGTGTGGCTCGACTGCTGGAAAATTCGATCGACCGCAGATAATCGCCCGCCACACTTGACCTGTTGCGACGCCGCAATTCTGACATTCTTTGGCGCTAAAAGCGACTTGGGCACCGCATTCGTGGCAAGGTTTGTAAATTAGGGAATTTCCGCATTGTTGACAAAACTTGTTTGGATTGGGATTTTCAAATTGGCAGCGGGGACAGAGAAGCATAGGGGTTTTAAATTGGAGATGGGCGATCGAGTTTGGCGGTGGGGAGTTTTGGGTTGTGGCCTGTGAGTTAGGAGTTATGAGTTTTGGGTCTGACTCGCAACGGATAACTCCCATTGCCCTATGCCTTATTTTATCGGGATGAATTCAGAAGTAAGATATTTCTTAGAACTGAGATGTTGCATCGGTGTCAGGAATAGGCCTCTTAAGCCACATCCATAAAAATTTCTCTCGCTTTAGGGGCCCAAAAGCCAGCCCTACCGGTGGTAACAGCGTGCGGGCCCGACAATAAAAGTTATCTCATGAGTGGAACGGGCCGAAGAGCCCGTTCTTAACAACGGTGCAATATGTCAGTCAGAACTCATGTGTTGCACCATTCTCAATAAGCTTTTTATGAACAGGCAAGATGCCTGTTCCACAAAGAGTGAATTTTCTTGTGGAACAGGCATCTTGCCTGTTCTTGAGAATAGTGCAATATCTCAGTTAGAAGGGATTTGCTGTAGAATCTTCTTGGAAAACTGTCTCTCGGGCGATCGACACAATGGTCGAAAGGGGTACTTCACAGAAATATTTCCGCCGGAATTGTTCTTCGGAGACGGCTGCTAAGAATTGCGCTGCACAACGGGCAGCAATCGGGGAATTTGGCACTGAGAATTGAAGGGATTGGCTATCTAATAAGGGTTTGGGGATTTGATCGGGCGCGTCTTGACGCTGTGCGGTTTCGGGTTGTCTGGTGATGTGGAAAGCTCGATCGCGATAATTGATTTTAAAACCGAGATATGTTAGGGTTTTGAACCCCAGTTGCAAGGATGTGTCGCTGATGCCGAGTTTCTGGCGGAGTTGCTGTCTGGTGACGGGTTTTTTGGTGCGGCTGAGGTATTTGGCGATGCCGATTAGCTGTTGGCAGATTTGCTGTGGGGGTACGAATGGGGGTAATGTGTAGGCGATCGCGAGTTTTTTCTGAGTGTGCTGTGCTTGCCGAAACCAGATCCGCAGTTCGTCCCAGCTTGCGGGGCATTCTTTGAGGACGATCGAGTTTTCGCGATCGACCTTTTCGGAATTGTAAACTAGATTGTCGATCGGCATTTTAGATTCTAAGTTTGTGCTAGTTGCTAATAAATTTTCCTCATTATTTCTATTGCGCCAGTCTACGATCCAATCTATTTTAGTCAGCGAATTGATTTGGTTTTCTTCCGTGCGTTCTTGCACTGCTACGAGGCGCACTTCATACCGCGATTTGTAAGTATTAAAATCTAGTTCAACGGTGACATCGCAGCGGCCTTGGGGAACTTCGTTTTGATTGTGTCCCCACCAAATGCCGGGAAATCCCATATCGGTAGATTCATCCCTAATTGTAAATTCTGTTTTAAGATATTCTACTTTTTGCCCTTTCAAATCCTTAATTTTTTGATTCCAGAGATTTTCAAACCAGCAGTTTTCAATTAGCAATTTGGGGGCGGGGTTGCCCATACCGCACGGTTCGAGCAATTTTAGTTCTTGAAATAAGTCCTTGCCTAATTCGGAGACAGTAATTTTTAGGTCTGCTTGAACGGGGGCTGCTGTTAAACTATCGGTGGTATATTGTTGTCGCAGTTGCTGATTTACCGCATCTGTAAATAGGGGGATATTTTCAACTGGGAGACTCAATCCGGCGGCGAAAGGATGACCGCCAAATCTGTGCAATAAATGCGCTTGGTCTTTGACTAATTGGTAAAGGTCGATTTGATTGGCGGAACGCGCCGAACCCCGGGCAATTTTGGATGGGGAAAGTGTTGGTGATTCGGGATTTAAGAAGGAGGTAAATTGCGTTTCCGAGGCATTTTCGTTAATTTCTTCGCTTCCTTCTGTACAGAATAAAATCACGGGGCGGCCGTATTCTTGGGCGATTTGTCCGGCTACTAATCCTAATACTCCTACGGGCCATTGGGGGTCGCTGAGGACGATGACGCTAGTAGTTGAAAGGTCGAGTTTGGCTAATTTGTGGGCGGCATCTTTGGCAACATCTTTTTGTAAAGATTTACGTCTGCTGTTGGCAATTTCGGTTAAATTTGCTAGTTCTTCGCAGCGTTTTTTGTCGCGGCTGGTGAGGAGTTCTACGCAGAAGCTGGCATCGCCTTGAATGCGGCTGACGGCGTTGATTCGGGGGCCGAGGCCGAAGGAAATGTCGGTTGGGCGATCGCCCGATCTTTTGCACAGTTCGAGCAATTTTGCAACTCCTGGGCGGGTGGGATTTGCGAGTTGTTTTTGCAGTTGTTCGATTCCGAGTTGTGCTAGGTAGCGGCTGTCTCCTGTAAGTTGGACTAAATCGGCAATTAAGCCGATCGCTACTAATTCTAATAAATCTGTGAGCGGGCGCTGCGGAATATCCGGTAATGTGTGATATAATGCTTCAACTAATTTGTAGGCTACTCCAACTCCTGAAAGGTTAAATAGTTGGTGGTTTGGGGGAAAGTAGCGGGGATTGATAATGGCTGTAGCTGGCGGGCGATCGTCCGGTAATGTATGATGGTCGGTGATAATTGTATCGATGTTTAAGGTGGTGGCATATTCGATTTCGGCTATGTTTGTACTGCCGGTATCGCAGGTAATAATTAAGCTAATTCCAGATTTTGCTAAGGCATCTATTCCCGCAATATTGAGTCCGTGAGATTCGGTTAAGCGGTTGGGAATGTAATAAATTAGTTGGTCATTTTGAGCAAAAAATTCTCCCAGTCCGTCCCAAAGTACGGAGGTTGAGGTAATGCCGTCAGCGTCGAAGTCTCCCCAAATTGCTACTTTTTCGCCGCTGTTTCGTGCTTGCTGGATTCTTTCTATCGCCCAGTTCATTTCTAGTCCGAATTCAAAGGGACTTGCTGGTTTGTAAAGTTTGGGATTTAAGAAACCGGGTATTTGTTCGGGGTTTTGAATTCCTCTATTCCACAGAAGTGCGGCGGCATAGTTTCCGGGGAGTTCGGGTGCATGGTTTCTGACAGCTTGGATCAACCAATCTGGGGGCTGAGATAGGGGTTGAGTTGGCAAATTTTGAAGTAGTTCTGTCATAAGTTATTTCATTAATTCCTGTAGGGGCGGGTTTACCAACAATCTTTCATTCACATCCACAATATCTATAAACCCGCCCCCACCGGGCGACTAATAGTTGCATAGTACAAGATTTGAATTAAATAAATATTTCGTCGATTATAGCAAGATTTGGCAACCAATCTGTGGGAGTTTCTGCGGAAAGATTGGGTGAGGAAGCTGTGTTGTCTGTTGTGCGGTTGCAGCGAGTGGCAAATTGACAGGAATCGCAAAGATTGGAACTAATTTCTACTTGGGGTAAGAATTCGCCGCCTTCGGTATAGCGCTGTCGCCACTCGGTTAGCTGCTGCAATAGGTGGGTTAAATCTTGTTTTGTGCGATCGTGTTCTGTTTGGTTGTAATCAAATGTGAGTTTTTGCGGCGGTTCTTCTCCTTGCAATTGTACGAACCAGTATGTCATGGAAACTTGTTCGGGGGAATAGTCGCTGGTTTCTACTAAGACGTATAAATAGAGGCGAGTTTGCCAACTTTCGGCTATCCATTTTGATTTTTGAGGGCGGGGATAGGTTTTCCAGTCGAGAATTTGGGCGGCGTTTGGTTCGGCTATTAGCAAGTCATAGATAACGGTGAATAGGTAGTCTTGTAAAATTAGGGTGCGGGGGTGTTCGGCTTGGCGGAAAATTCTATCGCTATTTTCTGAATTGGCGAAAAGTTCGGGTGCGGTGTTGATAAATGCTGCCACACAGCGTCCCAGTTCGGGGTCTTGTTGGATGATGAATTCAATGGGAAGTCCGAGTTCTCGCTGCTGCATTAATAGGTGAAAGTGGCTTCCCCATGTGAGTTTTTCTTTGTGTTCTGGGGAGGCGGTGGTGGCTAGGAGTTCTAGGTAGCTATGTTGGAATTTGCGGGGGCATTCTTCGAGAATTTTGAGTTGGGTTTGAGAGAGTCGGAGCATTTTCTTAGGATTTTAGATTTTATATTTTTTATGCTGGTAAGCGAGGCGATTAATCTTTTTTTTGACCGCAGATTGAGGCTGATGACGCAGATGGACGCCGATAATTTTGATCGCATTTTTGGAGGAGAGTGCGAGATCCCTACACTTACCATTATATAATGATTCATACCGTTAACGGCGAAGCCAATGCGTTTTGATACCTACATCCAGTCAATTCAGAGCAATCTCCAACGGGGAAGCGAGCGCACCCATTACCCCAGTATCAAGAATTTACTCGATAATCCGGCTGCTAGTTTGGTAGCAATCATAGAAGAAAAAGGTAATAAAGCTGGTGTTCCAGATTTTACTGTCAGGCGCAGGGATTTACTCGTCGGTTATGTGGAAGCTAAGGATGTCGGCTTAGATTTGAATCCTGTTGAAAAAACCGAACAGTTGCAGCGATATCGAGAATCGTTAAACGGTAATTTAATTCTCACGAATTATCTAGAGTTTCGCTGGTATGTTGAGGGGAAAGTCAGATTAACCGCAGTTTTAGCCGAAAGAACAGGAAACGAAATTACTCTCTGCAATTCTGACAAAACTCTTGAATTAATCGAGGGATTTCTTAATTACGCCGGTGCAGCCATTAACAGTCCTGAAGATTTGGCAAGACAGATGGCGCGATTAACCAAATCAATTTTACTCGCTACAGAATCAGCTTTGCAAATCGAAACTGAAACCGGAGAGTTACATCAACTCAAGCGTGGATTTAATGAGATATTGCTGCCGGATCTCAATGATGCGGCTTTTGCAGATATGTACGCTCAAACTATTTCCTATGGTTTATTTGCGGCGCGAGTTGGTCATGCTCAAAATCCCGGAAATCAACTTTTTGATCGCCGGACAGCGGGCACGTACATCCCAGCTACTAATCCGTTTTTGCGCCGATTATTTAACAGTATTATCGAGACGGATTTACTCGGTAAGATTAACTGGGCAATCGATGATTTAGTTGAGCTACTAGGGCGAGTTGACATGACTGCTATTCTGGAAAATTTTGGTAGTCGCACTCGCCAATCCGATCCAGTTGTTCATTTTTACGAAACCTTTCTTGCAGCTTATAATTCAGCTTTGCGGAAAAGTCGCGGGGTTTACTACACTCCTGAACCCGTTGTCTCATATATTGTTCGCTCTGTCGATGCTATCCTGAAAAACCGTTTTAATCTACCTTTAGGATTGGCAGATAATAGCAAAAATCCAGATACGCAACAGCCGCGAGTTCAAATTCTAGATCCGGCAACTGGTACGGGTACTTTTCTTTACGGAGTTGTCGATCGCATTTATCAAAATTTGGAAGATATGGGAATATCTGGGAGTTGGAATCAGTATGTACAGGAGAATTTATTAAACCGATTATTTGGTTTTGAGTTGTTAATGGCTCCCTATGCCATAGCACACCTCAAACTCGGTTTGCAACTGCAAAATCTCGGCTATGAGTTTAGCAGCAAGCAGCGGTTAGGAGTTTATCTCACCAATACATTAGATGAAGCTTTAAAAAAATCAGAGGTTCTCTTTGCTCAATTTGTGGCGCAAGAAGCTAATGAAGCTTCCGCAATTAAGCGGGATGTCCCGGTGATGGTTGTGTTGGGAAATCCGCCTTATTCTGGTCATTCTGCTAATAAGAGTGAATGGATAGCAGGATTGGTAAAAGATTACTATTATGTGGACGGTGTACCGCTGAAAGAGCGCAATTCTAAATGGCTGCAAGATGATTATGTAAAATTTATTCGTTTTGGACAGTGGCGAGTTAGTCAAACGGGGTTTGGTGTTTTGGCTTTTGTGACTAATCACGGTTATCTCGATAACCCGACTTTTCGGGGAATGCGTCAAAATTTGATGCAAACTTTTACGGATATCTATGTTTTAGATTTGCACGGTAATTCTAAAAAGAAAGAAGTTTCTCCTGATGGTTCGCCTGACCAAAATGTGTTTGATATTCAGCAGGGAGTCAGTATTGGCATTTTTATCAAAGAACCTGGTAAGTCTACTCCGGCAAAAGTTCATCATGCCCAATTATGGGGAAGTCGAACTTCTAAATATGAAATTCTCAACCAGTTAGATATCGAGACAACTGAATGGGTGGCTGTTGAGCCTCGCTCACCGGAATATTTATTCATTATACAGAATATCGATTTA
The DNA here is from genome assembly GCF_036702455.1 of Microcoleus sp. D2_18a_D3. Classification (NCBI taxonomy): domain Bacteria; kingdom Bacillati; phylum Cyanobacteriota; class Cyanophyceae; order Oscillatoriales; family Microcoleaceae; genus Microcoleus; species Microcoleus sp. D2_18a_D3. The sequence continues at coordinate 54,032 of NZ_JAUBTK010000010.1, read as the reverse complement.
AGAACCGAGTATAACAGCGGTTGGAAGTTGACCGATATTTTTCCAGTTAATACGCTGGGATTTCAAACTCATCGCGATCACTTTGCCATTGATTTTACAAGGAAAGAAATGGAGGATAAAATTAAGGATTGTATCAGCAATCAACTCTCAGATGTACAAATAAAGACTAAATATGAACTGAAAGATACTGAAACTTGGAATGTACAAAATGCAAGGATACACGTTCGCCGAGATGAAAACTGGCAACAGTGGCTTATAGAATGTCTTTACCGTCCCTTTGACTGGCGTCTTTGCTATTTTAACACTGTGGCAATGGATCGCCCAAGAACAGTTTTGCAACAGCACATGATGAAAGAAAACCTCTCTCTAAATGTAGTCAGACAAACCAAAGGTGCTGAATGGGGACACGCACTGGTTGCTGATAAACCAACTCCTGCATTATACGTTGAGATCAAAGATGGTTGTAATGCTTTCCCCCTTTACCTCTATCCTGACACGGAAAACGAACAGGGTAATTTATTCACCGATCGCACTCCCAATTTCTCCCAAAACTTTCTCAGTGCGATTCGTGAAAAATTAGGCTATGTACCAACTCCCGAAGCAATCTTTTATTACGCATATTCTGTCTTTCACATTCCTACCTACCGCCAGCGTTATGCAGAATTCCTGAAAATAGACTTTCCCCGCTTACCCTTAACTTCCGACAATGAACTTTTTCAAACACTCGCTAAAAAAGGTGAGGAATTGGTAGCACTGCACGTGATGAAATCGAAAAAATTAAATAAGGTAATTACTAAATATCCTGTCATTGGCGATAATGCTGTTACTCAAGTTACTTACAATGAATCTGAACGGCGGGTTTATATTAACAAACAGCAATATTTTGAAGGTATTACCCCAGAAGTATGGGCGTTTAAAATAGGTGGATATCAAGTATTAGATAAATGGTTGAAAGACCGCAAAAAAGCAAATCGCAGTTTATCTTTTGATGAGGTGCTGCACTATCAGCGCGTCGTGGTTGCTTTGAAAGAGACTATGCAAATTATGGCTGAAATTGATGAGGTGATACGGGATTTCCCTTGGGAATAGATGTTGAGTTATGGCTGGAATGTCCTTGATATCTCACATCTGCCATCCCAAATCCAAAAGTACGCGCGTGCGTAGCTATCCCGTAGGGAATCGCCCTTTGCTTCCCCAAGTGCTATCGCTTTATACATATAAAAGCTGATTAGCGATTTCATCAGCCGTTAGCGTATTTAATAAAATGGCAACCCGTTGAGCAATCTCATAGGCGTTCTTTTGAGGTATCACAATAATCCCAGAATGTTGTTTTCCTTCTGTCATATAATCTAGATGCAGTCGCTCAAAGTCTACGCGATTATGGGTGAGCAAACATCGCTCAATAGATGCTGCGTAAGCTAATTGTTGGCTATCGGATTTACTCAGCATTCCCTGTTCGCTGGTTGTCGTCACATCGAACCCTCTAGCCAGCAGTAAAGTAGCGACAAGCCTAGAAACATCTTCATCGGTATAAATAGTTGCAAACAGTTTCACGGCTTTCTCATTGCAGCTTTAACAGCAGGATGAATCAAGTCTTCAGGAATTCGATTGCGCTCAATATAAGTATTTATTTCTTCCTGGTTATCCAAATAAAAGCTCAGCGCGTCAAAAATTTGAGCTAATTTCAGGTGAGGTAAGTGCATGGGGATTTCTTCAGGAGTAATACCCAAACGCCACAATTCCACGATCGCCCGAACGGAAGTCCTGGTTCCTGCGATTATTGGTTCGCTTTGCAAGATTTCAGGGTGACGTGCGACATAACGCGAAACAGATTGTACATTCATGGCAGATTAACAGGGCAGATATATTTTTATTATATGTTATTATTTAAGCTAAAAGTGTGCCAAATCTTGAGAAGCATTAAGCACGATCGCCCTTTTTTCCAAGTGCGATCGCCCGTTCAGATATATTCAAAGCTAATTAATCTTCCCCTAACTCTGAAAACAATAATTCCAAGTCTCGATCGCCCCGCAGCACGCGAGCAATATCAATCCCGTCCGATCTCGGGTAATAAAAAATTAAATAATCCCTAACAATAAATCCGCGCAAGTTGGGGGATAACCTCTCATAGCGTTTGCCCATATTAGGAAATTCGGCGACAAGTTTACATTTTTGACGAATTGCATCAAAAAGCTCGCTGGCGGCCCTGGAACTATTGCCAGCAATTCACAAATCTCATTCAAGTCTCGGACGGCTTCATCTGAAAATGTATAACTGTTCATGCCCCTGACTGTTCTCTTCGATCTATTTTTTCTTGAATTTTGGCAAACACAAGTTCTCCATCTGTCACTTGTCCCTTAGCAATTTGTGCAGTTCCCACTGCTATTTTCTGGCGGAGTTCTTCGATGCGTTGTTTTCGTTCTCTTAAAAGTGCGATCGCTTCTCCAATTAGTTCTTCAGCGCTGCCATATTTTCCGCTTTGAATTTGCGCTTGAATAAACTCTTCGTATTCCGGCTTTAAGACAATATTCATTGACTTGCTCCTTTAAATCACAGAAAGGTTACTGCACGATAGTGACATCTTTTGTAGATTAGCTTAGCACAAATATCAACATTCTCAGAGATTGTGGCCGCCCTAGAGTCGAGCTTGAAAAAAATATTGTGAATCGCGTGCGATCCTCTTCGTTGGCGTAGCCCCCGTAGGGGCGGGCTTCGCTAACGCACTTTTCGCCAACCTCTCTACAACTTCCCAATTTGTTGAGCAAACCACATCGCCGCCGTGCCATTTCCCTCACCCAAAAGTTTCAAAGTCTCCGATAGTAAAGTAATTGGCAATCCTTCAAGGGCACCGGAAATTTCGCATTCCTGATATTTCCCGTTTTCCTGCAAGCGAAATGCCAAAACTCTCTCGCCCTTAATATCTACTACCCAATACTCAGGAATTCCTAAAGCAGCATAAAGGCGCTTCTTTTCATCTAAATCGCTGGCCAAAGTAGTATCGGCTATCTCCCCGACTAAATCGGGAACTCGCGACTGATTCAGATTAATTCGGCGGGGTTCCCCTTTTTGCCATTGGTGGAAATCTCCGCCGATGTATAAAACTTTATCTGGTGCACCCGCTCCCACTTTAGGTTTCTCAATTACACAACCGCTGAGAGAATCAAAAGTTTGTCCTATTTTGGTAGTAAACCACACGAAAAATATGATAGTAAACAGATCGTTAAATCTGGCGTGCTGAGACCCTTCATTACCCATGTCTATCCAAAGATATCCTTCATAAAAAAATATTCTCGCTTCCTCCAAAGACGGATCTTCGCAGGCTGCTAGATAATCTTCCCACCTCGCGGCTTGCCATTGAGGAATTTCCCCCACTTGAGACACGATGAATTTTGCAGTTGTAGAAGTCATGATTTAAAAGCAAATTGAGGATAAAATTATCCTAACTTAAGTCGCTATTTATAGCCGAAGGAAGAAGGAAGGCACTACAGGGATACACGGATGAATTATCGAGTCTGAGTCATTCTTAAAAAGGAAGAAAATACAAGAAAGATCGACTTGCAGTCAGACGAAGGGGGCGGGCACGGGGGCACCGCCCCTACAAATGGCGATCGCAATCCTTCTGCTTATCGAATTGCTGTGGGCGCCGCAATTGGTACTTCTAAGTCTGGTTGCAAGTCAAAAACTACGACAAGCGTTGCTTGAGGCATGAGTTGACGCAGACACAGCAAGTGCCCCTCAGCATCCGATCGACTGCGAAATCGCCCCACAATCGCCCGCTGCATACTGGGCATGAGTTTGGCGATCGCCCAAGGGTAAAGGCGTTTTTGGTACGCGATCGCACTAGGATTCGCTGCGAATCCCTGTTGATAACCGTTTTGTGGCATAATCGTGTTGTATTCGTAAGGAGTACACAAAAGGCGTTAGTAAGTTTCTTGGCGGGAATGTACTAACGCCTTTTCCATTAAAATTCAAGCACATATCACAAGAATTGTCAATTGTCAATTCTTAACGCTAAGTTTTAACGGTTATTGTATCTGAAGCTTTTATCGGCTAGGGATTTGAGGGTTTTAGTAAGTGTTGAATTGTTTGCCAAAGTGATAGATTTTTGATTTTTAACCGCAGATGCACGCGGATAAACGCGGATGAAGGAAAGATAAATTTAGTATAAGTTAAGGGGCGATCGCACTTAATCACCCATCACAAAATCACTCTTTTGTCAAGACAAAAACACTGTCTTTATTCCCCCGTCCAATCCGCAAATCTTTATCCAAATAAGTGATGTCAAGCCATCCCTGCTGTTCACGAGTATCCAGCCCGAAATCTACAGCAGCGAACTTTTTACCCGACTCAATCTCATCGATAAACTTCCCCGGAAATTCATAGCCAATCAACCTGCTTAAACCTACTATAGACCGCTCAAACTTCACCTGCACTCGCCGTTCGGAAGTTGGCTCAAATCTCGCGGCTACACTGACAATTCCTTCCAAATAAGGCAAGCCGTAAAGTTCGCCAATGTTGTAAATTTTAGATTCTTTGACGCGGATAGATTGATAAATTTGACCCAATTTTACCAAGGGAAAACTGTCAAGATTCAGCAGTTCGCGGCTGGTGGTGTACAATAACCGCCAATCACCATTTAAAAGCTCTGCAGCTTCGACAGGGCGAGGCGTGGGGTTGTAATCTTCCAATTGGGCGATCGCGCTTAAAATCGCTTGTTTGTCGGTGGGAGTAGCCAGCAAACCTCGATTCTTACCAGCAATTATCTCTAATAGTGAAGATTTTCTAAGCATGATTTTTTAAGAAGGAAGAACACGGATTTTGACACGAATACACGGATTAATTATCGAAGGTGAGGCAAAAGTCAGACCGCTCTTTTCTTCTGTCTCAAGCGAGAGGGAGGAAATTTTGTGTAGTAGCGATTTTAATCGCCGAGTCCGCAGAGTATTAACAACTAATAACTAAGATACCAAATTTCACCAAATAAAGCAGAGTCCGATACAGGTAGGCTAATTGTTGCTCGTTTTTAACGTAGCGTCGGATAACTTCCCCCACGCTGATCGCACCTTCCTGCTCGATCGCATCCAATATCTCCATCTGAATGTTAACAGAGATTCTTCTGTCCTGACCGAAGCGGGTAAACCAAATTGTTTGCAACTCTCTGTGCAGTTCTGGTGTGGCGATCGCCCCCAGACTCAGCATCATCTCATTGCTTAAAGTTCTAGTCGCATAATGGCCCAATACCCGAAACGGATCGTCGCCTAGGGGATAAGGTGGCTTCCCAGCTTTTAAAGGTGCTGACTCCGGTGCCCCCAGGCGAATTTCTGCTAATTCCCGCCACAATTGTTCGTAAGCAGCAATTACTACTTTCCAATCATAAATTTCCCACGCCCTTTGTCGGGCATTTTCCCCCATCCGCTTTCTCAATTCGGGGTTTTCAATTAATTGGCACAACGCCAGGGTGCAAGCATCAATGTCAACTGCTGTCGCGAGGGAAGTGTGACCCATGTAAGTTGGCCAATTTAAGCTGTCGTCGAGATAATTTAGGGCTAAATCTAAACAAGATTCGGGGGGCGGGATGAGTGTGGGAATTCGGAAGCCGTCTATTTCGTGGCGTACAGATTCTTTGTATCCGTTCCAATCGGAGACTATGGCCGGCAGTCCGTTCGCCATAGCTTCAATTGGCGTTAGCCCAAAGGTTTCTTGAACGTTGTCCGAAAGCGAAATGAAAATATCGGCCGCCGACCAAATATTAATTCTAATTTCCGGCTTTCTCCCATCTAAAAAAATAGCATTCACGGAGGGACAAAATATTTGCGCGCTATTTTTAAAGTCGGGTTCTTCTCTCGGATCTTCGATCCAACCTGCTTGAATTAAGTGGATTTTGGCTTTTGTCTGTTGTGCCGCGCCCTCTAGGGCGATGTACATCGGTACCGGATGAGCTTTTGCAGAAAAAATCAATCGACCGACAAATAACACAACAATATCTTCGGGAGAAATGCCCAGTTCTTGTCGCAGTTGGCGGCGACTATTAACTGCTTCCACACCCTGCGGAAACGCGCTGCAATCCACTCCTAGGGGAATAACCGGCAATTTGACTAAAATTTCCGGTTTACCGCCGTTGCGCTGGGCTAAATATTCAGACCACTCCGTCATAACTCCTTCTACTGCTGTTTTCACCGCTGCAGAGGTGCAGATCAGGGCGTCCCAAGGCTGCATGGGTGCGGTTATCAAATCGCCGATCGCCCCCATGATGTATTTTGTACCGATCGTGTGAGTAACGCCGCAAACGCTGTAGGCCCGCTGATCGAAAAATCTGCGCGCCCACACCATCTGCGACAGAACCGGATCGGGTCGATAAATTGTGCCCGGTTGAGATAGCAAATCCGGTCGTTCTGTGGGAATCCAGCGGACTTTCCGAGGTTTTTGCAGCCAAGGTTGGATGTGCGAACAAAACTCCTTAAAGGTTGTTTTGCTATCGGCGTAACAGTAGAGAGAGTCAGCGGTTCCGTGTTGGACTAAGCTTTTGAGAAACCCTTCTCCGGCTGAATGACGCCCCAGAAGTTTTTGCCCTCCGGTGTCGTAGCCCTCTTTGTTGTATAAAACCGCTGCCGTTATATCCATTCTGAGATTTATTGCTTGAGAGTTGACTGAAGAAGCCAGAGGGCATTCGATCTCAGGCTTTGATGAAAAACCAGGAGACTGTTGTGAATCAAACCCTTGCCGTTAGCGAAGCTTGCAGAATACGATCGCCGCTTGTCCCGCGATATCTTAAAGACGATCGTCTTAGATTACAATGCTTACGGCTAAAGAAGGATTGGCAAGAGCGGATTTTAGTGTTATCCTCATGCCCATGCTTGGGGGCGATCGCCTTTTCGGTCTCCCATCTTATCCGATCCGGAACCAAACAGTGCCTGTGGTATAATGCTTTAGCCTTGCTAAATGCCCGATTTGCAAGTGCTTGATCAAATGAGCAGTTCGTCGGCAAAACGTTACCTCTACTCGATCGCGTCTTTGTCTTTAAAAACCGATAATCATGTACAACCCATCTCTGCGTCAAATTCCTCGCCACTTACCTGCGGATGTAATTCCATTAAAACAGCAATCTTCTCTTTTAGACTGGTTGGAATCTAACAATCGCCTGTTAGCAAGGGATGTCCAAGAACCCGACTATCTGCACGAAGAAGAAATTTCTGAACTTATGGCAGTTGACGACAGTCCTTACGATGATTTAGAAGAGGAAGTAGAAGAGGATGTGAGTGTAGGCGAAGAATAACGGGTAGAAGGGTGAAGAAATCAACCGGAAACAGGGAAGAAAAACTAAGAGATTTCTCAATCTCCTGTATCGCACCCTATTCCCCATTGTCAATTGCTTATTCTCAAATAGTGTGTGGTGAGGAGTGTTATGGATAACTTTTTGGATGAGAAAATCCCTTTTAGTCTGCCTTTCAAACTTACAGGCAGCAATTTATTCCGGCTGCTGGGTGTGGGACTCTGCACTGTAGCGATCGGTTTAGATGTAGCAGCGGATAGATTTTTGAATTTACCTGCATCGCTATTTATGCCGCTAATTGTTTGTGCTTTAGTTGCGTCGGGGTTGGGCTATGCAGTTGTGCCCGTACTCCAGCAACTAAAAGCAGGACAAATAATTCGCGAAGACGGCCCCCAAGCCCATTTGAAAAAAGCGGGAACGCCGACAATGGGAGGCATCTTTTTTATACCTGCTGGGGTAGCAGTTGCTTTACTTTGGTCTAAGTTTAACTCAGATGTTGTTGCCGTATCGGCTTTAACTTTAGCTTACGGTTTCATTGGCTGGATTGATGACTGGCAAATTCTGCGACGCAAGTCGAACAAAGGTATTTCACCTCGGATGAAATTGGCTTTGCAAATAAGTTTTGCTGCTCTATTTTGTCTGTGGCTGATGTTTCATCAACCAGCAATTTCTACGAATGTTGCTTTGCCTTTCGGTTGGGTATTGCCATTAGGTTTGCTGTTCTGGCCGCTGGCGGGTTTTGTGCTAGTTGCCGAAAGCAATGCTACTAATATTACCGATGGTGTTGACGGGTTGATGGGAGGTTTGGGGGCGATCGCACTTTTAGGATTGGGCGCATCGGTAGCCTCAACTTCGCCAGAATTAATGATATTTTGCGCCTGCACCAGCGGCAGTTGTCTCGGTTTCTTAGCACACAACCGCAATCCAGCCAAGGTGTTTATGGGCGATACAGGTGCTTTAGCTTTAGGCGGTGCGTTGGGTGCGGTAGCTTTATTAACAAATAGCCTTTGGATATTATTAATTATCAGCGGGATTTTCTTTATTGAAACGCTGTCAGTAATTGCTCAAGTAGGTTATTACAAAGCTACAAAAGGCCCGGATGGAATCGGCAAGCGTCTGTTAAGAATGGCTCCACTGCACCATCATTTAGAGTTGTGCGGCTGGTTGGAAACTCAGGTTGTTGGCATTTTTTATATAACTAACGGGGTGTTAGTGTTAATGATTTTGATGTTTACTAGCAACAGTTAACAACGGATTTGGTAACGGATTGTGCAGGGGATGCAAGAGATATTTTCTCCTATTTCAAAGAAACAGGCAAGATGCCTGTTCCACAATAACTGAATGCAGTTGTGGAACAGGCATCTTGCCTGTTTAAGGCTTAAGCAACACGCTTTTGGGCTGTTCCAGATTTCTTAGTCTCTTAGAGAGGGACTTCGTTTCTGTAGTAAGTAGCAGTTTCAACCGCCGAACAATCTATGATATCCCTAGTTAATGCAATGGAAATAAAAAAAATCAGGGGCAATATTGGAAGAATTGTTTCATCTACAAGCCTTCTCTTGCTGGCTGCTAGCTCAGTTTTTTACTGGAACCTCGTTAGGCTGGGTTATGCTGTTCCAATTCCCTACATTTTAGACGTTTTCTGCTTAAATAAATGTCCGGCTGATGAGTTAAATATTTTGCATACCCAATTCCCCCCCGATAATTTATTAAACTACGACAAGCCGCTAAGACAAATTTTAGGCGAACCAGATAAGTTAGATAAAAACAGAATTTCCATCCTAGTTGAAAAATCAAAATACAGGCTGACTGTATACGATAGCAAAAAGCCAGTAAAATCTTATCCTGTAGTATTTGGTGGCAATCCCACAGGTGATAAATTAAAAGCAGGGGATTTGCGGACGCCGGAAGGTGTTTTTAGTATTAAAGATATGTACCCTCACGAAACTTGGTCAAAGTTTCTGTGGCTGGATTATCCAACTAAACAATCTTGGCGCAAACACGTAAAAGCCAAGCAAAACGGTACAATTGGCTGGGGCGATAGCGTGGGCAGCGAAATCGGGATTCACGGCGTTCCTGCTAATTCGGATAATATTATAAAATCTCGATCGAACTGGACTTTGGGCTGCGTTTCGCTGCAAAATAAGGATGTTGAGGAGTTGTATGGGTTTGTGCAGAAGGGAACGGCAGTAGAAATTAGTCCGTAGTCAGCAGTCAGTAGTCATTAGGAGGAAGTACAAACATTAATCCGTGTATCCGTGTCATAATCCGTGTTGTGCCTCCTTCCCCATGAACAACAAAATGTTTTTACCGGAAGTTTCGGTGGTAGTGCCAGTTTACAATGGCGAGATGGATTTGCCGGAGTTGATCGAGTGCCTGCGATCGCAAACTTATCCGCCACACAGTGTAGAATATCTCTTAGTAGACAACAACAGTCGCGATCGCACTTCAGCAATCCTCGAAACAGCAGCCTCTAACCCCCCCTCACTCCCGCCCTTGGTAAAGGGGGGAAGCAATTTCAATCAAATAACCATTCGCCACCTCACCGAAAATCAGATTCAAAGTTCCTACGCCGCCCGCAATCAAGGAATTCGCGCATCCACAGGCGAAATCATTGCATTTACCGATGCAGACTGTCGCCCGGAATCTGACTGGCTGGAAAATTTAGTTAAGCCATTTGTTGACTTAGAAGTAGGAATTAGCGCTGGGGAAATACTCGCATTCCCCGGTAAAACTATTTTAGAACAACACGCCGATCGCCAAAATACTTTATCTCAAAAACATACACTCGCTCACCCTTTTTGTGCTTACGGCCAAACAGCCAACTTAGCTGTACGGAGGCTAGTTTTACAACAAATAGGATTATTTCGCCCTTACCTCAGCAGTGGCGGCGATGCGGACTTATGCTGGCGGATTTTGCGGGAAACATCCTATAAAATGTATTTTGCCGAAAATGCGATCGTCCGACACCGCCACCGTTCTACAATAAAACAGTTGCAAAGTCAATGGTATCGGTACGGCGAATCTAATAAATATTTGCACGAACTCCACGGTGTCGATTTGATGCGAGAATTCACAACAGGGGAATATTTTTATCGCCTGGCTAGGTGGCTGTTAAAGGAATTTCCGGTGGCAGCGGCCAAAAGTGCGATGGCCCAAGCCGATATGGTAGATTTGTTTAATACGCCGATCGGTCTTTTGAATGTTAGGGCAAGGTCGATGGGACAGCGCCAAGCCAAACTTCCCGAATCAGCTTGGCAGATTGAGCGGTTTTAATCGGTTTTAATATTTTAGAGCAATAAATTATTGTGCGATCGCACTTGCGATCGACAAATATTCGTTTGTACACAATCCGCCCTTATATACATATAAGTATAGTTTATCAGTACAGATAAATAAGCTGAATCCGAAATATGAAAATTTAACGCAATACTTAATATAAAATTAATAAGTCTATTCTGAAGCGCTCGGTTTGACGAGGAGAAGAAACTCAGAGGCAAACCCCAAAATTTTCTTTACTTCTGCCTTCGGGCTTTTCACTGCTGTCGTCAGCGCGTTGGGAATTATTCTCATAATTTTAAATTTTTGTAACCTTTACAAGTAATGCCAATGGCTCAAATCTTACTCCAGACCGTTTGGTTTATACCTTGCTATCCACTCATCGGCGGAGTTCTGTCGATGCTGTGGTTTCCGGCAATTACCCGTCGCACGGGGCCAAGACCATCCGGTTACGTGAACGCCATCTTAACCTTGTTCGCTTTCTTACACGGCGTCATAGCCCTGACAGCTATCTGGAACCAACCGGCACAGCACCAGTTAATTCCCTGGCTGAATGTAGCAGGTTTAGACTTAACCATTCCCGTAGAAATCTCTACTGTCACCGTCGGCGCGACAGTTTTGATTACCGGACTGAACTTGCTGGCGCAGATTTATGCTTTCGGTTACATGGAAATGGACTGGGGCTGGGCGAGATTGTTTTCCCTGATGGGGCTGTTTGAAGCAGGGATGTGCGGCTTGGTACTGTGCAATTCCCTGTTCTTCAGCTACATGATTTTGGAAGTTCTGACTTTGGGTACTTACCTGCTAGTCGGGCTGTGGTTCAATCAGTCTTTGGTGGTGACAGGAGCCCGCGACGCTTTCTTAACAAAGCGGGTGGGAGATTTATTCCTGCTGATGGGAGTAGTCGCAATTCTGCCGCTGGCTGGAACTTGGAATTTTGACGAGTTGGCTGTTTGGGCTCAGACTGCAAAGCTTGACCCTACTGTAGCGACGCTGTTGAGCTTAGCCTTGATTGCCGGCCCGATGGGCAAATGCGCCCAGTTTCCCTTGCACCTGTGGCTGGATGAGGCGATGGAAGGCCCGCTACCGGCGACAATTTTGCGGAACACCGTAGTTGTGGAAACTGGTGCTTGGATATTGATTAAGTTGCAGCCAGTGATTGCTTTGTCGCCGATCGGACTGAAGACAACTATTATTGTAGGCGCTGCGACGGCGGTGGGTGCTTCATTAATTGCGATCGCCCAAATCGACATTAAGCGCACGCTTTCCTATATAGTCAGCTCATACATGGGCTTAGTATTTATCGCCGTCGGCACCGGACAAGCCCAGACAGCCCTGACATTGATATTTGCCTACACCTTGGCAATGGGTTTGTTGGTGATGAGCATCGGTTCGGTAGTTTGGAACAGCATCACTCAGGATGTCCGCTCTCTCGGCGGTTTGTGGGGAAAGCGGCCAATATCGGCAATATCGTTTATTGTCGGTAGCGCTGGATTGGTGGGACTGCCGCCCTTCGGCTGCTTCTGGGCTTTAGAAGACTTCACATCCGGGCTTTGGCAAACTCACCCTTTCTTGTTAGGAATAGTGCTGTTTGTAAACGGCGTCACTGCTTTTGGCTTGGTGCGCGTCTTCGGTTTAGTTTTCGGCGGCAAACCAAAGCAAATGACCGAACGCTCGCCGGAAGTTCACTGGCCTTTTATCTTACCGATGACTGTTTTAATGGGCTTTACTTTGCACGTTCCGCACTTGCTGGCTGCGTGGCATTTATTGCCGGGGGCAAGTTTGAATTATACCGCAACTGGACTGCTAGTTTTGTCAACCGCGATCGGCATCGGTGCCGGAGCATTTGTTTACCTGAACGAGAAATGGGAAAAACCAGTGCGAATTGGTTCTCAAGCCCTGCAAGACTTTTTTGCTTACGACTTTTACACCGCCAAACTTTACCGCGTGACAGTGATATTTGCAGTTGGTTTGGTTTCGCAAATCATCTCCTGGGTCGATCGCAATATTGTTGACGGTTTCGTGAACTTAATCGGTTTTGCAACGGTTTTCGGCGGGCAGAGCCTCAAATACAACGTTAACGGTCAAACTCAATTTTACGCCCTGACAATTCTGTTCGGTGTTGCACTTTTGGGACTGCTGATAAGCTGGCCGCTGCTAGCTCGTCTGTCGCTGATTGTAGGCGGCTAAAAAGATATAAAATTTAAGATTTTAGGTGACAGTTTTAATCTAAAATCTTAAAAACATGAAGTCTTGAACAAAGATTTCACACTCGTTCAAATAAGGCATCATACATGAACTTAAACCACAGACAATTCAATCTTTCCCGACGCAATTCCCTCAAATTTGTCGCAGGTGCCATTGGTACAGGGATACTCGCAGCAGGAGCAGGCGCTGATTTGGCCGCACCCGAACCGGCAATTGCTCAAAATGACTTGAGTCCCGATGGAGCTCTGCAAAAGTTAATGGAGGGGAACAAGCGGTTTGTTAACAGAAAACGCCAAAGTCCCAACCAAGACTTACCCCGCCTCGTCGAAGTCGCCAAAACTCAAAAACCCTTTGCTGCTATTCTCGGCTGTGCAGATTCTCGCTTTCCTTCCGAGATTATCTTCGATCAAGGATTGGGAGATTTATTTGTCTGTCGCGTGGCCGGAAATGTTGCTACTCCAGAAGAAGTTGGCAGCCTGGAATTTGGCACGCTGGTATTGGGGGCAAAAGTGCTTGTGGTAATCGGGCACAAAAGGTGCGGTGCGGTAGAGGCTACCATCAAAGGGGCTCAAGTTCCCGGTCAAATTGGCAGTTTGCTGGACGCAATTAAGCCTGCTGTCGAAAGCTCGAAAAACCAAGCGGGCGACAAGCTAGAAAATGCCTGCAAAGCCAATGTTGTGCTGCAAGCTAACAAGTTGAAAGCCTCTCCAGTTATCTCTCAGTTAATTGCGGAGAATAAACTGAAAGTTGTGGGTGGATATTACGATTTAGACACGGGCGCAGTCAATATTTTGGTTGAGTCTTGAGGCAATTTGAAATTGATAATTGGGGAAAAACTAACATTTAAACTCTCAAGTTATCAAACCATAAAAGCGTGCTAAATTGAGAGTTAATATCAAATAAGTTAGCATCGGAATAGTAAATTCGAGTTAACTGTCAACCGTCAACCGTCAACAATTATTCCGGTGCAACCGGAATTGATATTACTCTTCACTCTTCACACATTATGCTTAGTGCCTTGCTCTGGTTGCCCGCCTTGGGCGCTGCGGTAGTCGGGTTCCTGCCCGGAAATATCAATGGGATGCGTCTGCGTTCAATAGCCTCGGCTTTTGCTGCAGCTATTTTCATTTTGAATATCTGGCTGTTGACTCAATTCGATCCAGCAAATTCGGGACTGCAATTTCAAGAATATTTACCTTGGATTCCACAATTAGGTTTGAGCTACAACTTGGGCATTGACGGCTTGTCCTTGCCTCTGCTGGTTTTAAGTGCTTTGCTGACGCTATTAGTCATTTATGGCACTGGCGAAAAGATGGAGCGCCCCCAGCTTTACTACGCTTTGATTTTGCTAATCAATGCGGGTGTGGCGGGAGCTTTGATGTCTCAAAATTTGCTGCTGTTTGTACTGTTTTACGAACTAGAATTAATTCCTTTTTACCTGTTGATTGCGATTTGGGGCGGAAAGCAGCGGGAATACGCTGCCATGAAGTTTTTGATCTACACGGCAGTTTCGGGACTTTTAGTGCTGGCAGCATTTTTGGGTGTGGCTTGGCTGAGCGGTTCTTTAAATTTCGATTACAGTGCCATTACCACTCAAGAATTGCCGAGAAATTTGCAGTTAATCCTGCTAACAATTTTGCTAATTGGGTTGGGAATTAAAATTCCTTTGGTGCCGCTGCATACTTGGCTACCGGATGCTTACGTGGAAGCTTCGCCAGCAACAGCAATTTTGCTGGGAGGGATTCTGGCGAAGTTGGGAACTTACGGTTTAGTGCGGTTTGGCTTGCAGATGTTTCCCGAAACTTGGTCGATTATAGCTCCCGGTTTAGCGATTATCGGGACTGTGAGCGTGATGTACGGGGCTTTGAGCGCGATCGCCCAAAAAGACATCAAACGCATGGTAGCCTATAGTTCGATCGGGCATATGGGTTACATCCTCGTTGCCTGCGCCGCAGGTACGAAGCTGGCATTAATCGGCGCTGTCGGGCAAATGGTAAGCCACGGCTTAATTTTAGCTTTGCTGTTTTATTTGGTAGGTATCATAGAAACCAAAGTTGGCACGCGGGATTTGGACGTGCTCAATGGTTTGATGAACCCGATGCGGGGTTTACCTACTGCCAGTTCCCTGTTAGTTTTGGGCGGCATGGCAAGCGCTGGAATTCCCGGTTTGGTGGGTTTTATTGCTGAATTTTTAGTATTTCAAGGTAGTTTCTCAGCATTTCCAATTCCAACTTTACTGTGCATTTTAGCCTCCGGGTTAACAGCAGTTTACTTTGTAATTCTGCTCAACCGCACCTGTTTTGGGAAGTTGGACAATGCCACGGCTTACTACCCTCCAGTTACCTTTGGTGAAAATATGCCGGCGCTGGTTTTGGCGGGCGTCATTTTTGTGTTGGGAATTCAACCTGCTTGGCTGCTCAAGTGGAGCGAATCTACTACAAATGCGATCGTAGCCACTCTGCCGGTTGACAGAAATACCCAAGTTGCTATTAGCTATCCCCTTGAACACTCGGATATGGAAATCGCATCTACACAAACGAAGTCCGCCTCCACGGACTAAGAAATTAACTTCCCGGCATAGCCCATTGGTAACAACTTAACGTTCAACCGACCGTCTCTATTGTTAGTGTCGAAGTCTAGATCCCCCCTAACCCCCCTTAATAAGGGGGGGACAAGATTCTTCTCAAAGTCCCTTAATAAGGGGGACAAAATTATTCTCAAAGTCCCCCTTATTAAGGGGGATTTAGGGGGATCGAGACTCAGGTAAAAGCGAAATTTATCAGGGGTTTCAGTCTTAATTTGTCACCAATAGGTAGAGCCTGGAAGTAGAATGAGTAGATAAATCTTCAATTTCACTCAATCAAAGGAAGAAACAATGGTACAAACCCCTAATAAACCAGCAACTAAACTACCTCCTTCCAAACACGAATTTGCCGAAATAATTCACAGGCTAGAAGCTGGCGGCGCAATGATTCCAGATACGCCGGAAAATCTGATGCAAATCATCGCTATCTGGAAAGCTTACGCGGTGCCGATGGACTTTTACTGGCGGGATTTGCTTTACATCGCCGAACGGGTATTTTTACACCCGCTTCCCTTCTTTAAATACTTCTTGCCCCAGGAGTATTTAGACTTGCAAAATCACTATTCGGGCGACGGTGCAGATTTGCGGGTGTGGCGGGGGACTGGAAGCGCCCACCCGGAACTTTTGGAGTTCATGGAAAAGGGAGAAACTGGCAAACTCCCGCGGCTGTTTCACCATTTGTGGCACGATCGCATTAACATGGAATTTGCGGAAGAGTGCATGAGGGCGATGCTGTGGCACCGGGGCTTGTACGTCCCAACCAATCAATTCGACCCTTATTTGGACAGTGACGAATATAAGGCGAATGCCGATCGGGCAATTAAAGCTTACTTCAAAAAAGACCCGTTCATGCTGGCACTGCACAAAGCATTTCCAGAAATGTTTTTAGAACAGTGCCGCCAAATGTCTTATTACAGCAATCTCGGTTTATTCTGGGAAGTCATGGCGCCGGTGTTCTTTGAGGTTTCCGACTTGTACGACGAAGGGAAAGTTACCACTGTCCCGGAGGCGATGAATTTCCTAGTAAATGGCATATTTGCGATCGCCGGACGCCCGATTTACCACCACGTTTACATCGACGGCGAGAAGTACGAAATTATCCCCAAATCTAAAGGTTTCACTTGGCTTTACGAAGCAGCGTTACCTTACGTAGAAGCTGTATTTTATCGCACTTCGCCATTCCGAGGCACCAAATCTTACAACGCTCAAGCTAGAGAAGTTCCTGACGACCAAAAAGACTTCCACTACGGAGTGCTTTATGCAGACAAATTCCCCGTAGGTACGGCGGGGATTCCGCCGACTTTGCTAGCACAAGATATGCTGCATTTCCTGCCGCCTTATTTGAAGGATTTCTACAAACAGCGCTGTCGCGGCGAAGATGATATCCTCAATCAAATTGGGGTGACATTTCAGCGATCGATGTATTGCGTAACTTCGGCGGTGATTCAAGCTTTGCGGACTGCTCTTTTGTATCCTTTAGATGATCCGAATCCAAAGCATTTGAAGGCAAATCGGGCTTTCTTTGAGTCTCAGATCGATCGGTTCTGTCGCCCGGAATACGGCATGAAATATGCTGCGAAGTTGAATAATATTCAGACTTCGGATTATAGGTAGTCATCGGGCATGGGGAATGGGGCATCGGGCATCGGGAATTTGTTATTGCAAAAACTCCTAAGCTGTTCGGCATTTAAAAGACGATAGTATGGTGCGTCAGTACAGAAGTGTTTCCCGCATAAGCGCGTAAGTATTCACTCCTGACGCACCCTACAAGCCTCGTTAGTGGTTTAAATGCTCCACAGCTTAATGATTACCGATTACTATGCCCCATCCGATTTTAGATTAAAATTACCAATTGATCTAAAATGTAAAATTGTCCAATGTCCAATGCCCGATGCCCGATGCCCTATGCCCCTTCCCCAATAACTATGGACAGCAAACAGCTAGCCAAATATATCGAAGCAACCGATGGGATTTCCAAACCTTGGCTGTTGGTGCAACTGCGGCTGAAAAAATTGCAAGAAAGGCGATCGGAGATTTCTGCTGAAGAGTATATGACAGAACTTACGGACATTCACAAAGACTTAATGAATCTGGGGGAATGGTGGCTGGGAATCGAAGATGAAGTGTTTTAAAATTTAATTGAAAGTTCAAGTAGGATTAAGTCGATCGCACTTTAAAATTTCTCCATCAAATCTTTTTCTTGGGCATAGACATCTCGTAGCTGTTGCAGCGCGGCCCCAGAAATGACCGATTTAACCGTAGCTACCAATTGGCCCCACTCCAGCAAGCTGTCAACTGAAACAGCTTTTTTGAACTTGTGGGTGTAGAATTTCGTCCAAAATGCTGGTGCTTGCTTGCTTTTCCAGCGTTTGTACCATCTGCCAAAATCTTGAGGTGCGATCGGCTGTACTTCCAAAATAGGGGGAAAATCGGCGTAGCTGACAAAGCGGCTGATGCCTTTGGCGTGCACGTAAACCATGTAGCGACAGCATTCGATGCGGTAAATCTCGTCTGCTGCGATATTGAACAGGAGTGCAACTGTTTCTTCGGTAACGAATCTCGCCAGCGGATGCAGGATTGGCGATTTGTGAATTATTCTCGATTCTGCGATCGTCCGCGATTTTGCCGGAGTTTCTGATATCATAATAGACGCATCTCTTGATTGTAGGTGTGTACATCTTTTTGGTGTAGATGTGGAGGACAGAGATTATCTGTCCTGATTAGGTTTAATAGACGATCGCCCCTTAGTTTTCCAGGCCGGGGGGCGATCGGCTTTTTAGATGAATTTATTGTAAGGTGTTATAGCACCCATTGTCAAGCATGGGTTTAGTAAGAATTAAAGTCAGAGAACTAGCCGCAGAGAAAGGTTGGACATTCAAGGAAGTTTCAGAACGTTCTGGGGTGGTGTACAACACTGTCAAGCATTATGCCCGCTGTCCAGGGCTGACAACGGTTGACTTTACTTTGCTGCTGAAATTAGCTCGCACTTTTGATGTGATGATTGAGGATTTGGTTGAGGTTTTGGAGGAATAGGTTGATCGACCTTTCGACTTTTCCACTCTAAACCGTTGTGTTTCGTCTTGTCAAGACGCGCTTAAGCAGTTTGCATCGCAGATAAAAGCTCAGCTTAAAGGTGCTAAGATTTAGTCAAAGTTGTTAATCTCCCGTTACCTTTGTGACTAGAGCCAGTACCGCCATTGGGGTTAGCCCCATAATTAAGGAACTTGTGCAGAAAAAGGCGCTAGCAACCAGGCTAACGCTGAAGGAAATCATCTATGTCGGGATGCTGGCGATCGACGAGTTGGACGAAAAGCGCCTGCAAGAGTTGGCAGATAAAGTGCATCAGATGCAGGTGAATGGTGAAATTTGAGGGGATAATGGCGATCGCCATTTTGGTGAAGTGAGGTTCGGGGCGATCGCATATTCAAAAATTTTCCCGCCTATATTTTTCGTATAAATAAGCATCTCGCAGTTGTTGCAAAGCTGTTTCTGAGAATAGGGATTTGACTACAGCTACCAAGAGGCCCCATGCAAGCTGTTTATCCGCAGTAGTAGCGTATTTGAATTGATGTATATAAAATTGTGTCCAAAAATCAGGTGCTTTTTTGCCTTTCCAGCGTTTGTACCATCTGCCAAAGTCTTGAAGTTTCGATAATTCTACTTCTAAAATTGGCGGAAAATCGGCATAACTGACAAACCGACTGATGCCTTTGGCGTGGACGTAGACCATGTAGCGACAGCATTCGATGCGGTAAATCTGGTCTGTTGAGATATTGAACAGCAGTGCAACAGTTTCTTCTGTGACAAATCTTGCCAGCGGATGAAGGACTGGGGACTTGTAGATAATTTTGGAGCAGGCGAAGGTGCTTGATTTTAGCTGGAATGCTGCTATCATGGTGGATAACTTAGACAGTTGATACCTGTCTACATAAGTTTTAAAGGCGATCGCCCTTAAGTTGTCTAGACCGGGGGCGAGCGCTTTTTTGTATTTTTTACACTATAGCATGATTAACTGTAGTTACTCCAACATCATTGTACTTAATCGGATTGAGGATGCTAACATCAAGGAAAGTTGTTATTAATAGTTGATTATTCTTCGTGGCTAAAACTAATACTGCGATCGCGGTCAGTTCCGTGATCAAGGAAGTCATTCAAAAACAAGCGCTAGCGACCAGACTAACTCAGAAGGAAGTAGTGTATTTGGGAATGCTGGCAATTGATGCACTCGATAAGGAAAGCCGCCAAGAGTTGGCAGACAAGGTGCATCAAATGCAGATGAATGGGGAGATTTGAGGGGATAAGGGCGATCGGGCTTTTGGTGACGTGAGGGGCGATCGCTCCTACAGCCACTATAGTTGTAAGAACCATGCCATAACCTTTCGCTTCACCCATCACTGATACCTTATTGGTTCCAACAGACAACCTTAATGCGGTCGGATGCAAGCGGGTTGTTAGGTTCCCTGTACCTCTCGGTTATTACGAACTGAGTAACTCCAACCACTATTGATATATCCTTTACTTTCCTTACTTTTTCTACTTTCAGTTGTCTCCTCTGAAAAATCGATTATCAATTCATCTTCGTTTTGGTAAGTTGATGCCTCATAATACTCAGCAGCAAAGCGATTTAGCACATTATCATACGTTCTAAATTGCTTTTGTCGGTCAACAGCAGTCGCCAGTATTAGGATGTCATTGATAGTGTTACGAATATTGCCTTTGCAGTTATGTTTAGCAGCAAACTCAGAAAACAGAGTCAGCCCAATTTTTATTGTCGCTCTAGTTAGAGAGTAACAACGATAATTGTTATCCAAAATGTATTTCAACCGTTTTTTGAGGTACTTCTGCTTTTGTTTAGATAAATGAGAAACACTGAGTTCATATACGCCATAGTTTTTTTTGTTAATAACCTCAGCAATTGCTTCGTTTCCAAACTCACGATATGCAGAGAACTGACTGCCAAAGTCGATAATCACTTGGTCTGTCCGACAACCACCTCCCTTGGCCCATTTAGGATTTCCAAAATGCTCGGGAATACCAAAATCACACTCTTCTGAATTTAGTACCGAGTATCTAGCTGGATGAAGAATGTAGTAGTCAGGTTGCTTTAAGTCTCTGGGCTGAGCCAGTAAAAATTCATTAGCTGTAATTGATGAAATAGCTCGGCTTCCGTCGTGGACATCGTTCTCAATCTCCTTGAAACGATATGAAAGCACTTGTGTGTCAATAATTGTATTCACAACCCAGTCCTCTCGATAAACCACTTATCCCGGAAACTTGGGAACCTAACTACTAATTTTACCCCGCTCGCACTATAAATTTTTCTGTAGGTGCAAATTACCGCAAAAAGCTTTGGCCTGAAGGTTTTTAGGACTGATCGATCGCACTTTTCTTCCTGCTTGACAGACTCAGCCAACCACTTTGCATTGTCCCACCGATGAACATTAATCGAACTGCATTTTGCTTCGACCCATCGATCTTATTCCATCCATCCGTTACATCCGTTACACAATCCGTTGCCGAACTTCCTTCTGCTATACAAAAAAATCCCCCGCCAGAAGGCAGGGGATTTGATTTAATTACCTACAAAACCAGAGTTCAGAGTTACCCGAACTTCCCGGCTGTCGAGGCAATTACAAAGGCCGCGTAAGTGAGGACGTTGCCCACAGTAAAGTGAACTAAGCCAACCAAACGACCTTGGACGATCGACAAAGCAACAGGCTTGTCTTTCCAGCGAACCAAGTTAGCCAAAGGAGTGCGCTCGTGAGCCCAAACCAAAGTCTCGATCAACTCTTGCCAGTAACCTCTCCAAGAGATCAGGAACATGAAACCAGTTGCCCAAACAAGGTGTCCGAATAAGAACATCCAAGCCCAGACTGACAAGTTGTTAGTACCATACGGGTTGTAACCGTTGATCAACTGAGAAGAATACAGCCAGAGGTAATCGCGGAACCAGCCCATCAGGTAGGTAGAAGACTCATTGAACTGAGCCACGTTACCTTGCCAGATGCCCAGGTGCTTCCAGTGCCAGTAGAACGTTACCCAAGCTAGGGTGTTCAACATCCAGAATACAGACAGGTACATCGCGTCCCAAGCAGAGATGTCGCAAGTACCGCCACGGCCGGGGCCGTCGCAAGGGAAAGCATAACCGAAGTCTTTTTTGTCCGGCATCAGCTTAGAACCGCGTGCATCCAGAGCGCCCTTGACCAAGATCAAGGTGGTGGTGTGCAAGCCTAGTGCGATCGCGTGGTGAACCAAGAAATCGCCAGGTCCGATCGCCAAGAACAGAGAATTAGTACCGCTGTTAATCCCGTCCAACCAGCCTGGGAGCCATACGTTGCCGTAGTTCGGCCAAGCGGTAGAAGCAATGCTGTCAGGGTTAGACAACAGCACGTCCATGCCGTAGAGAGCTTTTCCGTGAGCAGCTTGGATGAACTGTGCGAACACTGGTTCAATCAAGATTTGCTTTTCAGGAGTTCCGAAAGCGACTACAACGTCATTGTGAACGTACAAACCGAGAGTGTGGAAGCCCAAGAACAGCGACACCCAGCTCAAGTGAGAGATAATCGCTTCTTTGTGCTGCAACACGCGATCGAGCACGTTGCCTTTGTTTGCTTCAGGATCGTAGTCCCGCACCAAGAAGATAGCTCCGTGGGCGAAAGCGCCGACCATGATGAATCCAGCAATGTACTGGTGGTGGGTGTAAAGCGCAGCCTGAGTCGTGAAGTCCTTACCTATGAAAGCGTAGGGAGGCATCGCGTACATATGCTGTGCTACCAAGGAGGTAATTACGCCCAAAGCAGCGAGGTGAAATGCCAGTTGGAAGTGCAGGGAGTTGTTGTAGGTTTCATACAAGCCTTGGTGAGGCAAGTTGAACTGTCCTTCACTCTTGCCGCCGACCAAACCAGCCTTAGAATCCAACATCTCTTTGATGCTGTGACCGATACCGAAGTTAGTCCGGTACATATGACCGGCAACGATAAACAGAACGGCGATCGCCAAGTGGTGGTGAGCGATGTCTGTCAGCCACAGGGATTCTGTTTGAGGGTGGAAGCCACCCAAGAAAGTCAGAATTGCGGTTCCCGCGCCTTCGGAAGTACCGAAGACATGGTTCGCTGCATCTGGATTCTCGGCGTATACGCCCCAGTTACCACTGAAGAACGGAGCCAAACCGGCCGGGTGAGGCGGGGTAGACAGGAAGTTGTCCCAACCTACGTGCTGTCCGCGAGATTCGGGGATAGCAACGTGAACCATGTGACCAGTCCAAGCCAAAGAGCTGACACCGAACAAACCAGCCAAGTGGTGGTTGAGGCGAGATTCAGCATTTTTGAACCAAGACAAGCTGGGGCGGTACTTGGGTTGGAGGTGCAACCAACCTGCGAACAGGAATACAGCCGCCAGTAGTAGCAAGAAGATAGCTCCTTGATACAGGTCGGCGTTTGTCCGAATCCCTTGGGTGAACCACCAATGGTAGACACCGGAGTAAGAGATATCCACCGGGTTAGAAGCGCCCCCTTGAGTGAAAGCTTCTACTGCAGGAGCGCCGAATTGCGGGTCCCAAATCGCGTGAGCGATCGGGCGGACGTTGAGAGGGTCTTTAATCCACTGTTCAAAGTTACCTTGCCATGCTACGTGGAACAGGCTGCCCGATGTCCACAAGAAAATGATTGCTACGTGGCCGAAGTGAGAAGCAAAAATCTTTTGGTAAAGATTTTCTTCGGTCATGCCATCGTGGCTTTCAAAGTCGTGTGCTGTGGCAATCCCGTACCAGATCCGCCGTGTGGTCGGGTCTTGGGCAAGGTCTTGGCTAAATTTTGGAAATTTCGTTGCCATAAGCCTTGATTAATCCTGAATCCTGAACAAAATTGAAGGGATTCGGTTCGGAGTTTGGATTCTCGATTTGAGATTCCTCCCAAATCGAGAATCCAAAACCTAGGGGTAGTTTACCCTACCGAAATGATTCGCGCTAGGAAAAATGCCCACGTAGTGACAATTCCTCCTAGGAGGTAGTGAGCTACACCCACAGCCCGACCCTGAATAATGCTCAGAGCGCGAGGCTGAATCGACGGAGCTACCTTGAGCTTGTTGTGAGCCCAAACAATCGACTCAATCAGTTCTTGCCAGTAGCCGCGGCCGCTGAACAGGAACATCAAGCTGAAGGCGAAGACGAAGTGTCCAGCTAGGAACATCAGACCGTAGGCCGACAGTGCCGAACCGTAGGACTGAATCACCTGAGAAGCTTGCGCCCACAGGAAGTCCCGCAGCCAGCCGTTAATCGTGATCGAACTTTGTGCGAAGTTGCCGCCGGTAATGTGAGAAATTGTGCCGTCTGACGATACTGTTCCCCACACGTCCGACTGCATTTTCCAGCTAAAGTGGAAAATCACGATCGAGATGCAGTTGTACATCCAGAACAAGCCTAGGAACACGTGATCCCAACCAGAAACTTGGCAGGTGCCGCCACGGCCGGGGCCGTCGCAAGGGAACCGGAAGCCCAAGTTGCCTTTGTCAGGAACCAAGCGAGAACTGCGTGCAAACAACACGCCCTTCAAGAGAATCAGGACTGTAACGTGAATGGTGAAAGCGTGGATGTGGTGGATCATGAAATCCGCCGTACCCAACTCGATCGGCATCATCGCTACTTTGCCGGCGACTACTACTGCACCGCCGCCAAAAGCGTGGCTGACGATTTCCGTAGCATTAGGCGCTGTTGTGCCCGGAGCCAAAGCGTGGATGTTTTGCACCCACTGGGCAAATATCGGACGCAACTGAATCCCGGTATCCGAGAACAAATCTTGAGGACGACCGAAAGCGCGCATCGTGTCGTTGTGAACGTACAAACCGAAGCTGTGGAAGCCCAAGAATATACAAACCCAGTTCAGGTGGGAAATGATCGCATCTCTATGACGGATCACGCGATCCAACAAGTTGTTGACATTTCCAGCGGGATCGTAATCCCGAACCATGAAGATTGCTCCGTGAGCGGCTGCTCCAACAATCAGGAATCCGCCAATCCACATGTGGTGGGTGAACAGGGATAGCTGAGTCGGGTAGTCGGTCGCGATGTACGGATACGGAGGCATCGCGTACATGTGGTGGGCGACGATGATGCTCAGAGAGCCCATCAGTGCCAAGTTAATCGCCAGTTGCGCGTGCCAAGAAGTAGTCAGGATTTCGTAGAGACCTTTGTGACCTTCACCAGTGAAGGGGCCTTTGTGGTTCTCTAGGATTTCTTTCATGCTGTGGCCGATGCCCCAGTTCGTGCGGTACATATGACCAGCCACGATGAACAGCACTGCCAAAGCCAAGTGGTGGTGTGCTGTATCAGTCAGCCACAAACCGCCTGTGGTGGGGTTCAGACCGCCTTTGAAGGTCAGGAAGTCTGTGTATGCGCCCCAGTTGAGGGTGAAGAAGGGGGTTAAACCTTTAGCGAAACTCGGGTAGATGTCAGCCATCAAGCCCGGTGTCAAAATCCACTCGTGCGGCAGGGGGATGTCGGCAACTGTTTTGATCAGCTTACCGCCGACTGTCAGCGGTGCACCTGCATCGATCGCGTCCATGCAAGCATTGATCGGCAGAGCAACGTGAATTTGTTGTCCTGCGAAGCCCAAGCACCCGCAGCCTAACAAAACTGCCAAGTGGTGGTTCATCATCGATTCCACGTTCTGGAACCATTCCAGTTTCGGAGCGCGGACGTGATAGTGGAACCAACCGGCAAACAGCATCAAAGCTGCCATTACCAGGGCGCCGATCGCAGTGCAATATAGCTGGTATGAGTTAGTGATGCCGTTGGCGCGCCACAGTTGGAATAGACCAGAGGTGATCTGAATCCCGTGAAAGCCGCCGCCTACATCTGCATTTAAAATTTCTTGACCAAAAATCGGCCAGACCACTTGAGCGCTGGGCTTGATGGCTGTAGGATTTGTCAGCCAAGCTTCGTAATTGGAAAATTTAGCGCCGTGGAAATATGCGCCACTCAACCATACGAAGATTACTGCCAAGTGGCCGAAGTGAGCGCTAAAGATTTTGCGCGAAACGTCTTCTAAGTCACTTGTATGACTGTCAAAGTCGTGAGCGTTAGCGTGGAGGTTCCAAATCCAAGTGGTGGTTTTTGGCCCCTTAGCTAGAGTGCGATCAAAATGACCGGGTTTTGACCACTTCTCGAAAGAAGTTGGAACCGGATTCTTATCGACTACTACCCTAGCTTTTACCTCTCGCTCTGGAGGACTAATGGTCATGAAGACTCTCCTCTCGGTAAGACAAGGAACGAGAACTGAACACTGTACCGGACACTCCCCACGCTTGATTAGGCGGGGGATTCTCGAAAAAGCCGACACTACACGGTACTTTACTCTTTGCAGAGCTAGACGCAGGTGCATCGTCTCCCCAAGCATTTTGCTTCTGTGAAGAAGCCAGTTTCCCAGTGTCGCTAACAATGTGCCTGGGTACTGCCAACTCTTCTCGCTATCTGGAGCCGCCGATCGCGTCCTTGATTCAGACTTGATACGCCTGCTCCTTTTGAGGGAGTTTTATGAATTATAAGCTTGCTAGAGGAGTAT
The DNA here is from genome assembly GCF_036702455.1 of Microcoleus sp. D2_18a_D3. Lineage (NCBI taxonomy): Bacteria > Bacillati > Cyanobacteriota > Cyanophyceae > Oscillatoriales > Microcoleaceae > Microcoleus > Microcoleus sp. D2_18a_D3. The sequence continues at coordinate 28,138 of NZ_JAUBTK010000010.1, read as the reverse complement.
TAATCGCTTGTTAACAATACTTAAAAAAGGCTCAATTCTTGATGTAATAACGCCTTTAAATCCCACAGTCCCTCGAAAAAGTCAAGGGGTACTGCCATTAACTTTACAAAACTCAAAGATAAGGTAATTTAGGAATACTCATTTGTAGATATATGTTTGGGAAAAAGGCTGCGGCAATTAAGAGTGGGAGAGGATGGGTTGCCCGCTGCTGCCTCAATCCGGGCTCCTACGCGGCTTTGGAATTCCAAAGCCGGCAATTCCCCAATACTAAATTCATTTTTGGGCTATAGTTCCCTATGAGAAGGCTTCTAGGAGTATGGTTGCGTGATTGGGATCAATTGGCACAGAACGGTTGCGGGCAGGCTGCTGGCATTGTTGGCAGTAGCAGTATTAATGTTGGGTTTAGCAAGTTGTGGCGCGGGCAATCCCGAATTGCCCAAACCAGGGAACAAGAGCGGCTCAGCTACAGCCCCAGTAAACAGAATCTCAGAGGTTTCTCCCCCAGAAGCCATTCAACAACTGCGTCAGGCTCTAGAAATCTACCAGCCTCAAATTAGTATTTTGAATCCAAAACCTGACGAAGTGCTTCAGGATATAAATGTGTCTGTTCAGTTCCAAGTTAAGGACTTGCCCATTTTCAAAGATGCAAACTTGGGTTTGGGCCCCCATCTGCAAGTTTTATTAGACAACCAACCTTATGCAGCAGTTTACGACATCAACCAACCTTTAACCCTCTCCGACTTAGAGCCCGGAACCCATACCCTGCAGGTGTTCGCCGCCCGCCCTTGGGAAGAAAGCTTTAAAAACGAAGGTGCCGTGGCTCAAACCACCTTTCACATTTTTACCAAAACAGACGACAACAATCCCGATCGAACATTGCCCCTATTAACGTACAACAGCCCCCAAGGCAGCTACGGGGCAGAGCCCATCCTGCTCGACTTTTACTTGACAAATGCCCCCCCGCACGAAGTGGCGCAAGAAAATTCCCAAGATGAAATACTCGATTGGAAAATTCGAGCCACAGTCAACGGCGAAAGCTTTGCGATCGACCAGTGGCAACCTATATATCTTAAAGGATTCAAACCAGGGAAAAACTGGGTACAGCTAGAATTAATTGACGAACGGGGAAATATCGTCAAAAACGCCTTTAATAATACAGTCAGACTGATAAATTTCCAGCCGCTTGGCCAAGAGCCTCTTTCTAAATTAGTACGGGGCGAACTAACAGCAGCAGAAAGTCGCAGTATAGTCGATCGCACCTACCAAGCCCCCGCACCCACACCAACCCCAACCCCCGAACCAACACCGACACCTGCATTAGAAAAAACACCAGTTGTCCAACCCTCACCAGCGGTTCCAGAAACCCCTGTTACCCAACCAAGCTTACAGCCAACAGTCGCTCCCGAAATTGCTCCCATTCAAGTAATAGAACCAACACCGACAGCAACCCCCCAACTCGAAGCGCCGAAAATTGTAGAACCAATTCAAGCAATAGAACCGACACCGACAGCAACCCCCCAACTCGAAGCGCCGAAAATTGTAGAACCAGTTCAAGTAATAGAACCGACACCGACAGCAACTCCACAGTTAGAAACCCCGAAAGTTGTTGCACCAGTTAAAATAATAGAACCGACCCCAACAGCATCTCCCCAAACAAAAAAACAGGAATATAAAGGATACTACAATCGGTTCCGCAACTTCTTGCGTGAAGAACAGCAACCTGCTAATCCTTCAGAGCCACCAACCCTGCCAGAAATAACAGGAAAAGCTCCAGTACCAAAAGTAGTTGCTCCCGCAATACCAGAACAGTCTCCCAATCTTGTACCGCCAACGCCACCAGTTGCCGCTGAAACTCCTAACCAGCCAACCAGCGAATTAGCCCCTCCCGAAACAACAGTTTCCCAACCAGAAAATCAGCCCAAATCCGAACAAAAAGTCGAATTTGCCACCTAACAAAAACTTTCTGGGCTTCGTGGCATGGGCGTCCCGCCCGTGATCCATCTGCGGTCAAAAATCAAAAATTAGGACACTAAAAAATGACCTACCTCGAAACAGCCGCCAAATTCTACAGCGATGTTGCCGAAACACCCCAAATCGGACTTTGTTGCGTCCAAAGCAGTCCATTGCAATTGCCAGGATTAAAAATTCCCGAACAAATGCAAGAAATGAATTACGGCTGCGGCACAACCGTTCACGCCGCCGAACTCGTCGGCAATCCCTTCGTGCTTTATGTAGGCGTCGGCGGCGGCTTGGAAGCACTACAATTTGCATATTTCTCTAGACACAAAGGATCGGTTATTGCCGTCGATCCGGTTCCAGCAATGCGAGAGGCGGCTGCACGAAACCTGCAACTAGCCGCCCACGAAAATGATTGGTTTGAGCCGAGTTTTGTAGAAATTTGTGAAGGCGATGCTTTTGCGTTGCCGGTGCCGGATGCTTCTGTAGATGTTGTCGCCCAAAACTGCTTGTTTAATATCTTTGAACCTGCGGATTTAGCTAAAGCATTAAAAGAGACTTATCGGGTGTTAAAACCCGGTGGCAGATTGTTGATGAGCGATCCGATCGCAACTCGACCCATTCCGCAGCATTTGAAGGAAGACCAACGCTTGCGGGCCTTGTGTTTGTCCGGCGCTTTGACATACGCAGAATACGTTCAACACCTTGTAGACGTTGGTTTTGGGCAAGTGGAAGTGCGGGCGCGCCGTCCTTACCGATTGCTGGACAAACACAATTATCAATTGGATGCGGATTTGCTGTTAGAAAGCCTGGATTCGGTGTCTTTCAAAGTGGATGTACCGGATGACGGAGCTTGCATTTTCACTGGCAAGACGGCGATTTATACGGGGTCTGAAGAGCTGTTTGATGACGGGGCAGGCCACGTTTTGCAGCGGGGAGTTCCGGCGGCGGTGTGCGATAAAACTGCTGGGAAGTTGGGCGGATTGATGCCGGATAAGGTGTTAATTACGGATTCGACTTGGCATTATAACGGCGGCGGTTGCTGTTAATTTTTGGGAATGAGGAGGTAGCCTTCACCGCATAGATAGCTGCCTCTTTCAACTCTTTCTGCTAATAATTATCTTGGCAATGTGCCTCAAAAAAAATATTAGAGGAGTTATTGTATGAGTATTTTTGAGGTGTTAAAGAAGGAGAGATTCTAGGTGAGTATGAAAAATATTTTTTGCGAAGAACATCTAGATCGTGAACTTCTAAATCTCATCCTGTCATTCCTAGAAAATAATATAATTGACCTTCGAGTATTTGATGCAGTCATTGCAGTCTTTTATGAAAGGTGGGAGAAGATTACTCTGAAAATAGGGGAATTGTTGAATGCAGATAGAGCCACAATTTTTCTATTCGATGAAGAGCCGAATGAACTCTGGGCAATTGTAGCCAAAGATGAAAATGGCAAAAGCCTAGAGATCCGAGTTCCCGCCCATCTGGGCATTGCGGGAGAAGTAGCCACGCATAAAAAAGTGGTGAACATTCCTTATGATTTTTATAACGACCCCCGCTCGGCTAACGCCCAAAAAATTGACCCCAAAAATGGATATCGCACCTATTCGCTGCTGGCTATACCCTTGTTAAATGACGAAACAGGCAATTTAATCGCAGTAGTCCAACTCATTAATAAACTCAAGCCGAACCACAAATATTATGATACTTTAGACGAACAGATTGACAAAGTAGGGTTTACTCAAGCAGACGAACAAATTTTTCGAGAATTTGCCCCGTCGATTCGCCGAATTCTTGAGTGTTCTCAATATTTCTATGCAGCAACTCAAAGACAACGGGCCGCGACAGCGCTGACGGCGTGCATCAGCGCTCTTTCTCAGAGCAGTCTAGACTTAGATGATACCCTCAAGCGGGTGATGGATCAGGCCCAAGAACTGATGCAAGCCGATCGCAGTACCTTGTGGCTGATCGACGAAGATAAAGACGAACTCTGGACGAAAGTCCCGATCGGCGGCAAACTTCAAGAAATTCGCATACCTAGAACCGCCGGTTGGGCAGGCATCGTCGCCCAATCCACCGAACCCCTGCTGATTCCCTTTGACGTGTACGACGATCCCCGCGCTGCCATCTGCAAAGAAATCGATCAAAAAACTGGCTACCGCACTTGCAGTATGCTGTGTATGCCAGTGTTTAACTCAGACCGAAAATTGATTGGCGTCACCCAGTTAGTTAATAAAAAACGAAAAGGAGAATTCCCCCCCTACAACCCGGAAGATTGGCCACAGGCCCCCGACCAGTGGAAAGCGAGCTTCAATCGCAACGACCTGGAATTTATGAAAGCGTTTAACATCCAAGCAGGAGTCGCCTTGCAAAACGCTATCCTGTTTTCCGAGGTCAAACAACAAGAAACAAGACATAAAGATATAGTGCGATCGCTCCCTAACGGCGTCATCTCCACAGATAAAAAAGGTAAGATTATTACCGCTAACTATCGGGCTAAACAATTGGTAGGTGCTAGCGAGGGAGAAGTCGTAGAGGGTGTATTTTTGGGTGATTTAATTAACATCGAGAATGAGAGTTTTAGTCAATGGTTAAACAGTGCTTTGTCACCGGAAGGCGATCGAGATAGAGAGCAATATTACCCCAATCTAGTTCTATTGCCTTTGCAAGGAGAACCGCAGAATATCAATCTGTGGGTTAACTCGATCGCAAGTGCGATCGACCCGACCAAAATTAACGGTGTCTTGGTTATTTTGGAAAATAATTGCAGGGAAAAGCAAGCATAAAATTTCGATCAGCAAGAGAGGCGAGTTTGTGAACCTGTTAATTCTCTGGTTCTTCAGAGAGAATTTACAAGGGTGGCGACATCTGCCCGTTCTTTGATTGGAGATACTGGTATACTACGATCGACAGTTAGTTATTTAAGAATTTGTAGTCATGGTAAATATGTCAAGCATCTCCAATATGGCATCGGGAGTGGAAAGTGACTTTCTGGGAGAGATTGATAACCTTGACAGGCAATTACACGATCGCTTTCAAGACAAGTTTCTAGTCCAGCCCTCCCTGACCAGACTTTTGGTTAGTTTTCAGGCTAACAAAACTCGACCAATCTATCGATGGTACAAGTACAAGGAAGCTTTTTCCGCTTCACTGGTCGAGTTTTTATTCCAAAAATATCAAGTCATTCAAGGCAAGATTTTAGATCCTTTTACAGGTAGTGGAACTGCTCTATTTGCTGCTAGCGACTTGGGAATAGATGGTGAGGGGATTGAATTATTACCTATTGGTCAACATATAATTAATACCAAAATTATTTTAGACACTGCCTTCACTATTGATGATTTTCAGCGGCTAAAGACATGGTTTAATTTGCAAATATGGAAACAATTTCAAAACCCAGTCACTCTGCCAGAATTGAGAATCACTAAAGGGGCTTACTCCGAAGAAACTAAAATAGAAATTGAGCAATATCTTGGAGCTTGTTATCAAGAAAATACCAAGGTTCAATCAGTTTTAGTCTTGACTTTACTGTGTGTTTTAGAATCCGTAAGCTATACACGCAAAGATGGACAGTATCTTCGTTGGGATTACCGTTCGGGTCATGGCACGTCAAAGAAGTCCTTCAATAAAGGTGAGGTTCTGGAGTTCAGTCAAGCTATTACCAAAAAATTTAATGAACTTGTTAACGACTTAGAACCTCCTACACAACAACTTGAGCTTTTTCAAACTCAGAATAATCAACAAGGCAAAATTAATTTGCATCAAGGTTCTTGTCTGAAGATAATGCCCGATTTGCCGGACTCTACCTACGATGCAATCATCACATCTCCACCCTACTGCAATCGATATGACTATACTCGCACCTATGCACTAGAGCTAGCTTTACTAGGAATTTGTGAAAAGGAATTAATTAATCTGCGTCAGGAAATGCTAAGTTGTACGGTTGAGAATCACCCCAAAGATTTATTGGCTATTAATCAGGATTGGGAAGTAGCTTTAAGTATTGCTAATTCGCAAACTCTCTTGCAGGCTATCTTAAGATATTTGGACACCCAAAAGTCACAGGGTATATTGAACAACAATGGTATACCAAGAATGGTAAGAGGATATTTCTATGAAATGGCTTGCGTAATACAAGAAAGCTTTCGTATCCTTAAACCCGGGGCATTTTTGTTTATGGTTAATGACAATGTGCGCTACGCAGGTATAAGTATTTCAGTGGACATGATTCTTTCTGATTTCGCTGAAAAAGTCGGCTTTATTACGGAAAATATTCTAGTTTTACCAGGTGATAAGGGGAATAGTAGTCAACAGATGGGAAACTATGGACGCGCTCCTTTGAGGAAGTGCGTTTATGTATGGAAAAAACAATAACTGGATACCTATGTGTGCTTATCGTAACCACCTTCAATCCAGTGACGATCTTGTCACAACCTATGAAGACACTCGTGCGGGTTTTGTGGCACTTGCCCTTGAAAAAAATCGACGCGCTACCCCTTACCTCGCCCAAGCAAGAGCACTTCAAGAAGCTGCGGGTCAAGCTGCGAGTCCTGCTGATTTGTTAAATGTTAAGGGCATTGAAATGGGATTGTTGACTGCTGCAGGATTATCTGACAAGTCTCTTGCTCATTTGATGCCAAAGGATAAGAGTGAAGCTATCAATGGTCTAATCAGGAATTTTCTTGAGCCAGCAGGCACAAATTTTGTGGAGGAATTGGTGTTTAGATTTCTACTGACTCGTGGTGACACGCTTGGTGGCTCAATGCGTAATGTTGGCGGAGTATTGGCACAAAGGAAACTAACTCGTGCTATCCTCTCGACTCTCACAATTGCTAGTAAGAGATATTATTGGCAAGACTCAAAGACAAAAAAGTGGATAGCCATGACAAATGATGACACAGAAATTGAGTTGTCTTTACGTGGGATAAGTTGGGAGAGCGAGCTGGGTAATCGCACATTGATTTATAACCTAACTGTTCCACTTGTCAGGAGCAATGTGGATTTATGTTTATTTAATCTTGCCCCGACGGAGTTGGTAGCTAATAAATCCAGCGCAATTGAGCCATCTATCGTGGCACCCTATGTTATTGCATTGGGCGAACTTAAAGGTGGAATCGATCCTGCAGGTGCAGATGAGCATTGGAAAACGGCACAAGCGGCCCTAAATCGCATACGTGAAGCATTTTCCACAGTTGGACACTCACCTCTGACTTTCTTTGTGGGCTCGGCAGTTGCAAGAAGGATGGCGGGTGAAATCTGGCATCAACTGGAAAACGGGACTCTCAGTAATGCTGCAAATCTGAATCAGGAGAATCAACTTGCATCTATTTCTCGTTGGTTATGTAATTTATAAAAGCAACAACCGTTTTGACTCCGTGTCGGTTTTACCATCCTCCCTCGCCCCCCTCTTGTGCCACAGCCATGTTCGCTATCTCCAAAAACCCTGGTTTAATCAGCTTTCTTCCCATCCTGCCAAACTTCCCGCTAAATTAAAGAAGTAAAAAAATCATCCACCCCCTACCAGGAGATGCCATGCCTCGCGTCAGAGCACCAGAATTCCCCGGAAACTACCCCTGGCTGAACACCGAAAAACCTTTATCCATTGAATCCTTAAAAGGGCGCGTCGTCCTCCTCGACTTCTGGACATACTGCTGCATCAACTGCTTGCACGTCCTCCCAGACTTAAAATACCTCGAACAAAAATATAAAGATTCCCTCACGGTTATCGGCGTTCACTCGGCTAAATTTGAAAACGAAAAAGAAGTAGAAAACATCCGCCAAGCTATCCTCCGCTACGATATCGAACATCCTGTAATCGTTGACAGCGGCATGAAAGTTTGGCAAAGCTACGCGGTTCGCGCTTGGCCGACTTTAATGGTGATCGATCCTGAAAGTTATGTCGTTGGCTTTGTTTCCGGCGAAGGCAATAGAGAAGCACTTGACGAGTTAGTTGGCAAGTTAATTGCTGAATACAAAGATAAAAATGCACTCAACTTTAAACAACTGCGTTTTACCTTAGAAAAACAGCGCAAACCTGTCTCAACACCGCTGGCTTTTCCCGGTAAAGTGCTGGCATTTGCGATCGCTGCAACGGAGGCAAAACAGCTTCACCAACAGGGCGCGCTTTTGGGCGAAATGAGTCAGGAAAATGAATCTGTAGATGAAACTGTATTGCCCGGACCGGCTAATTCAGTCATACAAAACTTAGTGGGTTCTTGCTTATTTATTGCCGATTCCGGCCACAATAGGATTGTTGTCAGCACCCTCGAAGGTGAGGTGCTGCACGTTATCGGTAGCGGTAAACCGGGTTTAACTGATGGGAACTTTGAAGAGGCTGAGTTTTATGCACCTCAAGGTATGGCTTTTGATGCAGAAAGTCAAATTCTATATGTTGCTGATACGGAAAATCATGCTCTCAGAAAGATTGATTTTACGACTCAACGGGTGGAAACTGTTGCTGGTACCGGCGAACAAAGTCACGAAATTTCTCCCCGCAGCGGCAAGGGTTTAGAAACGCAATTGAATTCGCCTTGGGATTTAGAAAGAGTTGGAAATAGACTTTTTATTGCAATGGCGGGTTCCCATCAAATTTGGGAAATGCAGTTAGACACTGGCACGATCGGCACTTATGCAGGTATTGGCCGAGAATCCTGTGTGGACGGAAGTCTTGCAGAATCTGCTTTTTCTCAGCCCAGCGGCCTGTCTACGGATCGATCGGAGTTGTTTGTTGCTGACAGCGAAATTAGTTCGATTCGCGCTGTGGGTATTGATGAAGACCCGAAGGTGCGTACAGTCTGCGGTAGCGGTGAATTGTTTGGTTTTGGAGATAAAGATGGTCGCGCTGAGGAGGTAAGGTTACAGCACTGTTTAGGTGTTGAATACGCTCAAAATTACCTCTGGGTGGCTGATACTTACAATCACAAAATTAAGCGGATCGACCACCGGGGCGGTACGTGCAGAACAATGATTGGAGATGGTACAGCAGGTTTGGTTGATGCTAAAGGTCTCAAGGCTCGATTTTTTGAACCTTCAGGGTTGAGTGCGATCGGGCCTCATTTGTTTGTTGCTGATACGAACAATCATGTAATCCGAAGAGTTGAGTTGGATACGCTGGAAGTCACAACTTTGGATTTCCCCAGTTTGTGCGCCCCGGATGTTTGTCTTCCTGATTAAGTCGATCGACTTTTTTTACTTCAGGCAGGGTTTTCAATTCTCGTGATTGCCAGATTGATTGTGGTAAAGTAGGGTGCTCTTCGGCGCACCTTACCACAATTTTCAAGCCAAGTAAGTTAACCTAAAACCGCGATCGCCCCTATTAAATAATCGCAAAAATCCTCGCCCCAATCTAAAATTCCGCATAGCTCAGCAGCCGCACTATTTTTTCATTATCGTTCAATTCGCCGACAATTCGTCGCACGGGTTTCGGCCAGATTTTAATCAAAGTAGGAGTTGCTGAAATCTGATCTGCCTCAGCTTGGTCTGGATGTTTCAAAACATCAATTACTTTTAAAGTGTAGGGACGATCGAGACATTGCTCTAAAAACTGGTGTAAAGTTTCGAGGGTGCGTTCGGTGCTGGGGTTGCTGCCGGAAACAAACAGACGCAAAACGTACCCTTGAGTTTGTGGTGGTGGGGTGAGTGCTGTTGGTTTGGGAAGCCGAGTCTGCTGCGGTTGCGGAAAGCCCAAGGGAGTTACTATGGAACTGCTCCAGTCCCATCGAGCTTCGGGGCTGGCATACTGTACAACTAAGTCGTGATTTTCCCAAAGTTCGGGGAATTGTTCGTGATAAGTAGCGATTGCCATCGGTTCGCACATTTCTTCGCTGCGGGGATGCCACACTAAGTCGCCAGTCCCAAAAATGGCGTTCAGCAGCGTTTGATGTCGCAGCACAGGGGGGTAAGCCTCGGCAGCAACCCGCACCTGCCGATCGCCGGGATCGAGCCAGGAGTCAACGGTTGCCGTGTAGCAAGGTATCAGAAAATGCGGCGGTTCGGACAAACCGAGGAGCTCCTGTAGAGCTACGCACAACTGCAAGTGCCAGTGAGTTTGCTTGCGGGGGTCTATGCAATAGATTAAGTCTCCCCCTGGTGTAAACAGCGCAATGCCTTTGAAAATTTCTGGCAAAATCGGGCGATCGACTTTCAATTCAGTACACCAATAAAAGTTAACAGTTAACTGTTAACAGTTAACTGTTAACACTCGACATTTAGACTCGACCTCGGAGCATCTGAGCCATTTCGTTCGGGAACGGCGAGTTCTCTACACAAAGTTCTTCAGTAATCCGACCTTCTTGATAAAGACCGTAGAGCGACTTATTCATCGTCGTCATGCCTTCATAAGTATCTTTGATCATGATTTGATTGATTTCCTCATTCTGGCCCTTCAGAATGTATTCCTTAACCACGTCGGTATTGATCATAACGTCGTGGAAAGCAGCCCGCTTCCCATCTGTGGTTTTGCACAGCAGTTGAGCAATAATCGCCACTAGGGATTCGGAAATTGAAACCCGTATGGCATCCTGTTCTTCCGCCCCGAACATATCAAGAATCCGGTTCAGGGTCTTAACCGCACTGTTGGTGTGCAGTGTTCCTGCAACTAAGTGACCGGTTTGAGAGGCTTTGAGGGCGATTTCCACCGTCTCTCTGTCCCGAATTTCTCCTACTAGCAGCATATCCGGGTCTTGTCGCAGAGCGCCTTTGAGAGCGCTCATAAACTTGAGGGTGTGCCTGCCGACTTCCCGGTGCTTGATCAAGGATTTTTTGCTTTCGTGTACAAATTCTACCGGGTCTTCGATCGTGATGATATTGTAGGCTTTAGTCTTATTGATGTAGTCGATCATCGCGGCCAACGTGGTAGACTTACCCGAACCTGTCGGGCCTGTCACCAAAATCAGCCCTTTGTGGTAGCCACATATTTTCCTAAATACCTCCGGCAGTTTCAATTCCTCCAGTGTCATTATTTTGGCAGGAATTAGCCGCAGCACCATTGCCGGGCCGGCCAAGGAGTCCATGCAACTAATCCGAATGCGGACGAACCCAAAGTCGAAAGCGCCGTCAAAGTCTAGGGTTTTTTGGAAAATTTCAATTTCTTCATCGCTCATGCACTCCCGCAACCAGCCAAAAAACGTATCTAAATCGGTCGGTGGATAGCCGATGTCGGCAATCTCGCCCCGCGTGCGGAAGCGGGGAACTTCGTTTACTCCGAGGTGAAGGTCGGATACTCCTTCTTCTTTGGCTCGGATTACTAGCTCTTTCAAAGTCGGAACTCCGCCGCTGCTAGAGCTGGGGCCTTTAGGTGTGGCGAAGGATTGCGGCGGCGGTGCTGGTGCTGGTGCTGGTGCTGGTGCTGGTGCCGGGGGCGGTGCTGGTGGCATTCCTGCTGCTCTGGGGGGCATTCCGGGAGCAGGAGGGCGGGGCATTCCTGGCGGTGGGGGGGCTCCGGGTACGGGCGGGCGAGGAGCTGGCGGATGCTGTTGTGTCATATGCGCTACCTTAAGTTGGTGAGAAGGCTGACTCGAACAGATGATTTGTGGGAGTTGAACAATGCCGATCGCCATTGTGCGCGTCTTGCACAAAAGCTTAACTGTTGTACTAAGTCTATCCTAAGAGGGGGTCATAATGCTGCACTACTAAGGAAATATTCTGCCAATTGGAGGATGCGATCGCTCTTGCCCTACGAGCCAATATGGATTTTCTACTTTGTGGGAGAATTTTTGTTAAGGAAAAGAGTTTTCCGCAGCCACGCAGTATAAATTGATACTTTATCCAAATATTAAGGACTTAAACCGATGAATTCTGCCGATCGGGCTTTTACTCCAGCTCTGGAGTTGGCGGAGTCGATCCGCACCCTGGAAGTGTCGCCTTTAGAAATTGTCAATCTCTACTTGGAACGCATTGAGCGATTAAACCCTGAGCTGGGCAGTTATTTTACTGTAACGGCCGAGCGGGCGATCGCCCTAGCTAAATCTCAAACCGAAAAACTAGCTGGATTAAACAAGCCACAGGAATTGCCACCTTTTTTCGGAGTGCCCATCGCCATTAAAGACTTGACACCTGTTACCGGCGTTCCGTGTACATACGGCACTCAGGCTTTGCTGGGTAACATCTCTGCCTACGACGAGTCAGTAGTATGGCGGATCAAAGCAGCGGGATTTAACATTCTGGGCAAAACAGCCACCTCTCAAATTGGCTCATTACCTTACACCGAACCCGAAGGTTTCCCGCCCGCGCGCAATCCCTGGAATTTAGACTATACACCCGGAGGTTCCAGCGGTGGCTCAGCGGCGGCTGTAGCAGCGGGTTTGTGCGCGATCGCCCAAGGTTCAGACGGCGGCGGTTCGATTCGGGGGCCGGCTTCCTGCTGCGGTTTAGTGGGCATTAAACCATCGCGGGGGCGAGTTTCCTGGGCACCTGTCGGAGATTACCTCAGCGGCATTTCTGCCAACGGCCCACTGGCGCGCACTGTAGCTGACGCCGCCGCACTTTTGGATGTAATGTCAGGCTACACAACAGGCGATCCGTACTGGCTACCCGATTCAAATCCGACGTTTTTAGAGGCTTCCCGTCAACAGCAGGGCAAACTGCGAATAGCGTTTTCTACGACTATTTCCCCTGTGGGCGAGGCTGCGCCTATCTGTCAGCAAGCGGTACTCGAAACAGTAAAATTATTGACAGATTTGGGCCATGATGTCGAACCTGGATGCCCGGATTTTACGGGTTTAATCGAACCGTTTATCGCAATTTGGCAGTCGGGGGCGGCTGCAAGTGGCATTCCCGGCCCTGCTTTGGAACCGATGAATCGCTGGCTGTTAGAAAGAACTGTTTCGGCTGGGGAATATTTGCGGGCGGTGAATCAAATGCAGGTGATTTCACGGCGGATTGTGGGATTCTTTGAAAAATTTGATGTGTTAGTTTTGCCGACTTATATGCACTCGCCAATCCGGGTTGGGGAGTGGGCGGATTTGAGTTTTGAAGAAACTTTGCAGCGCATTATTAATTGGGTAGCTCCTTGTCCGCCATTTAATGCTAGTGGTTTGCCTGCGATCGCACTTCCTGCCATTTTAGATGACAACGGTTTGCCCGTGGGAATTCAAATTATCGGGCGACCGGCGGCGGAAGCAACTTTAATTGCTTTAGCGGCGCAGATGGAAGCGGCGAAACCTTTCCCGGTTTTAGATTTTAAATAGAGAAGAGCAAGGGATAAAATCACATTTCCCTTTTTTAGGGGTATGCCAAATCAGGATTTGTGTGCGGGGAACTAGAAATCCGGTTTTTCGCATAAATTTCTATTGACTGTTGACAATCAAGCATCCAGGATACAAGCCCCCGGATTCATCCGTGGGGTCAATGCTTCAATTCTTTAATCTAAAATCTAAAATCTAAAATCTAAAATCGATTGACTGTTTGACATTTGAACAATACCGATGCAACGGCCAACGAGAGGATGGAGAAAGGGGACAAATTTCAGGTTTAATCTTGGTAAAGAAATATAAAATACTTCTTAAGGTACTTGACAGTTTTGGAAAAAAGGATAAAATAACTTCAAAATTATTCCCGATGGCGGGTGTATCTAAAAAAATAGCTTATGTTTAACACAGCAGGACTATCTGGAGAAAATCCGAGTCTGGGAAATGTTGCGGGTGTTTCAGCGGAAATACTAGACTTATTTGGCAGTAAGTTCGATCGCTTAAATCGGATCGGCCAAAGTGCCGTCGGCGATACCAATGGTTTATTTGATAGCTACGATTTGGCTCAAAAATCAGATTTGGCTGCTGCTGCGGCTGGTAGTGCGATCGGCCTTTTGGAGAAATTAACCGACTTCAGTCTCCCATCGTCAGGAGGCGACAATCTTAAATTTGATAGTAGTCTAAAATCCCCGACCGCTGCCTCCACTCAAGGTGAGATAGACGAACTGACAGGGATGGCTTTACCTGTTGGTGAACTCTCCCTATTCCAAACTTTTTCCCTATTTCCTGATGAAAACTGGGCTTTCAATTTTAAAGATTACACCATCGAACACCAAGGTTTAAACACCCTCAACCTGAAAGTTGGTTACGGGTTAAAACCGGGAATTACCCCGAACGAATATCCCGATTTTGTACCCATTTACCAAAGTATTGATAATTTCCTAGTTAACTACCCGAACGAAACTGATTTTTGGGAAATTGTTAACAAAAATTTGACGGAAAAGGTGCTTACTGAAAATCCGGTACTGACAGATGTTACGATTCAACTGGAAGTTTTGCCAACGGAGAGATTGCCCTACGAGCGCGCCAGTACAGTTTTCCGCAGTCAATCGGGCACAATCACAGAAGATTGGAATTTTTCAGTCAAAGACTACGCAATCAATCACCAAGGATTGAACAAGCTCAATCTCGATATAGATTACCAGTACAAGCCGGAAATCGCTCCCAATGAATATCCCGATTTTGTGCCAATCTACAAGAGCATTGATAACTTTTTAACCACATATCCGAACGAAACTGATTTTTGGGAAATTGTCAATAAAAACTTGACTCAAAATATCCTCAACGAAAATCCTGCCTTGGCGGCAATTAAGATAGATTTCAACGTTCTGCCAAGCCAAACCTTGCCCTACAACCGCACCAGCAAAGTTACTCGCACTCAACCCAGCAATCCTCAAGGAACTTTCCTAGTTGGCAATAGCCGGGGAAATAATGTACTTCGGTTTGACGGCAATACCGGCAATTTTCTAGGCGAATTTATTCCACCGGGAAGCGGCGGTTTGTTCAATCCAGATACGATCGTTTTTGGGCCAGATGGCAATGGCGATGATAAGTCGGACATTTACGTTAGTAGCGGCGATAAGCCCGGAAATTCCGGAGAACCGACAGCCTCTGCGGTATTGCGGTATGACGGAATTACTGGCGCATTTATTGACAAGTTTGTAGGCGATAATCCGAACACGGCGGTCGATGAAACTGGCGGATTGTTTCGCCCTTACGGTTTAGCTTTTGGCCCTGACGGTAATTTTTATGTCAGCAGTTTTTTGAGTGACCAAATTCTGCGATATAACGGCAAAACAGGACAGTTTATTGATGTATTTGCTTCGGGAAATCAGCAAGCGGGAGGATTGAATGGCCCGAACGGTTTACTGTTTGCTCCTGACGGCAATTTGTATGTGACAACGCAGGGGAGTGTTGCTCGCAATGGTAAAGCAGATTATAGCGCCGGTTTCCCCAGTCAGGTGCTGCGTTACAACCCGCAAACCCGGCAGTCAAGTATCTTTGCTTCGCCCGATCCTTCGCCTCGGAGTCAGGGATTTGCAAGTCTTTTGGGAATGGCAATCGGGCCCGCTGACGGCGACCTTTATGTCAGCGATTTTGCTAACGATATCAGGCGCTACAATTTAAGAAGTGGGGAATTGGTCAAGGTTTTATCTACCAATTATACTGATACTTCGCCCAGTAGCAATTATGTAGGTAGTTTGGCTTTTTCGCCGATCGGCAATTTGTTTGCAGTTGGCTTTGACAACCGCCCCAATGCTAACGGTGCCGGCGCTGTTTTGCGGTATAATGGCAAGACTGGCGAACCGCTGCCAATATCGGGAAATCCTGGATCGAGTAACAGTTCTATTTTTGTCCCTCCCGACAGCAAGCTACAGCGTCCAATAGGAATTGCTTTCTTTCCGTCCGATGCTCAACTGACGCAGAAATGGAATTTTAGCTTGGCAAATTACCCAATTAATCATCAAGGGTTAAACAACCTGAATATTGATGTAAATTATAAGTACAAAGACGGGATTCAAAATTATCAGTATCCTGATTTTGTGCCGATTTACAAGAGCATTGACAATCTTTTAGTTAACTACCCGAACGAAACTGATTTTTGGGAAATTGTTAACAAAAATCTGACCGAAAAAGTGCTCGCTGACAATCCGGCACTTTCGTCGGTGACGGTTAATTTGGATGTTTTACCGACGAACCGATTGCCTTACGAGCGCAGCACTACCGTTACTCGCACTCAAGATGGTAAATTAGGCGAAGCATGGGATTTCAAGATTCCTAATTACTCGATCGATCACCAGGGTTTGAATAACCTCAATATTGATGTCAAATATCAGTACAAACCAGGAATTACGCAGGATGAGTATCCCGACTTTGTGCCGATTTACAAAAGCATCGACAGTTTCTTGACTAATTATCCCAATGAAACGGATTTCTGGGAAATTCTTAATAAGAGTTTGACGCAAAAGCTGCTAGCCGAAAATCCGGCTTTGGATTCGTTGCAAATTAATCTGGATGTTTTGCCGACAAACAGATTGCCTTACGAGCGAGCTAGCATTGTGTCGATCGCTTAGCCTATCATTGAAAATTAGATGGACAAATCTTGACAAGAAATACATACTTAGCTACCGTAAGGGTACGGTTAAGTACGTTGCGTAGAAACCAGGTTTTTTCGCGTCCAAGACTAACCCATTTAAATTGTCTGTTGTGGTGAAAAACCCGGTTTTTTTAAGAAACCGGGTTTCTGAATTAGGAGCGAGTTTGCCACGCTCCATCTGGGGATATAGATATGTGTCCCCCTGCATTTGATACCTACATAGTGGTGGACGCAAATAGGATAAAAAACCAGGTTTCGGCGTTAAAGTCGATCGCTCACAACCTGTTATTTTGATTCTTAACCGGGTTTTTGTGCCTCCCAGACTGAAAAAGATAGTTTTTTTATCGGAGTTCGTGATGCACTCAATTTCTAGTCATCAAACCCATATTTTACCCATAA
Source organism: Microcoleus sp. D2_18a_D3 (assembly GCF_036702455.1). Taxonomy (NCBI): domain Bacteria; kingdom Bacillati; phylum Cyanobacteriota; class Cyanophyceae; order Oscillatoriales; family Microcoleaceae; genus Microcoleus; species Microcoleus sp. D2_18a_D3. The sequence goes on along the minus strand of NZ_JAUBTK010000010.1, from coordinate 11,443 downwards.
TCCCCGTTGCTCCCGCCCAGGCTTACTTCTTAAAAATTACGCTGTCGATTATTGATAATACCTCTTTAGATTGATAGACATTTTGATTATTTCCTTTTAAATATGGTAGCAGTTCGCTGCCAATATTTAGGGAAAAATTTTTATGTTTACTTCCGGGCCGATTACCGCTCCCGTTCCCGTTTTCCTGCTTCTTTTAGCAATCATGCTAATCGCCCCGCTGGTATTTGAGCGCTTGCGACTACCGGGAATAGTGGGTTTAATTATTGCTGGCGTAATTGTCGGACCCAACGGTCTAAATTTGCTGCAACGAGACGCTACTATTGTTTTGTTAGGTACTGTAGGATTGCTGTTTTTGATGTTCCTAGCGGGACTCGAAACTAGCCTCGATGACCTAAAACTCAATGCGGACAAAGCTGTCATATTTGGGCTGGCTACTTTTTCGCTACCGATGATATTGGGGACAGTAGCAATGCTGCTGTTGGGATATAGCTGGCTGGCTGCAATTTTAGTCGCTTCTTGTTTTGCTACGCACACGCTTTTAGCGCTGCCAATTCTCACAAAATTGGGATTGATGCGAACTCAGACTATTACTGCGACTTTGGGCGGGACGTTAATTACGAATGTGTTGGGACTGTTGGTGCTGGCAATTGTTGTCAAAGCTTTCAAAGGAAATCTCACTCTCGAATTCTGGCTGTTTCTAATTCCATCTCTTGCTATCTACACTTTTGGTACTTTGTGGGGCGTTCCCAAAATCGGTCGCTGGTTCTTTAAGAAATTTGGACACGACGAAAATGCCGAATTTATATTTGTATTGGCAACCCTATTTCTAGTTTCTTACGCAGCAGAACTAATTGAAATTGAGGCAATTATTGGTGCATTTTTATCGGGAATTGCCATTACTCAAATTATTCCCAAAATGAGTCCGCTGATGAATCGGATTGAGTTTATTGGCAATACGTTGTTTGTGCCGTTTTTTCTGATTTCTGTGGGGATGTTAATTGACCCGCTAATTTTGGTGAAGCAGCCGCAGTCTTTGCTGGTGGCGGCGGTGATGATTTTAGCAGAGGCGGTGAGCAAGTTTTTGGCAGCTTGGATACCGGGGAAATTATTTGGTTTTGAGTTTCCGAACATTATGGTAATGTTCGGTCTTTCTGGTGCTCAAGCTGCTTCTACTTTGGCGGCGATTACTGTTGCTTTTGACATTAAATTGGTCGATCGCGTAACGGTGAACGGCATCATTGCCATGATTTTAGTAACTTGTGTCGCTTCTCCTTGGATTGTATCTCGGTGGGGTCAACAAATGCAGCAGCCGGGGTCGAGTTTGCCGGTGGCTACTTCGGGAAAGCATTCATGGGGACAACGAGTTTTAGTACCTGTTGCTAATCCGAATACGGAAGATAATTTGCTGCGTTTGGCTTTGATTTTAGCAAAAAGATATCAGGGAACTTTGCTGCCGCTGCATATTTTGTCCGATCGCGGGGAAGCAATTTCACCGGCAGATAAAATGCAGCAAACTCAACTTTTGACGGCTGCGGAAACTGTGGCTAACGCGGCTGCTTGTGCGGTTGAACCGATCGCGAGGATAGATGATGCGATCGATCGCGGAATCCTACGGAGTGCAACCGAACGCGAGGCTAGTTTAATTGTTTGCGGTTGGAAGGGATTTTCCACAACTCGCGACAATTTTTTTGGCAGCATCATTGATACTGTGATCAGGCGATCGCCCGTACCCGTACTGATCGCTAGATTTCCCGATCCTCTCCAGAATACAGCCAGAATAATTTTGGCGGTAACTGACAGCGAGTTGACTCGGTTTGGATTTCAGGAAACCGTGGATATTGCTAAGAGTTTGGCCGAGGAACTTAAGGCGAGTTTGCAAGTGTTGTTGGTGACGACACAACGGGAAAAAAGCAACCAAAGTGCGGCGGAGGTGGAAATTCTCTCTGAGATACCAGTAAATCGGGTGTGGGGAAATTTTATCAAGCTAGTTTCGCAGAATTTGTTAGAACACGATTTGCTGATTTTAACAACAATTTCTCAGCAACAGAATTTGTGGGACAAACCTGGAACTCTCAAAGAACCGGAAGCGATCGCCCGGACTCACCAAAATATTTCGATGCTTGTTGTTTATTTTCCTGTATCTTGAGGAAGATTTTAACCGCAGATTACGTTATGAATCTGCATTCATCTGTGGTTAATATTTTAGGACTAAAGCCAACTGGCACATTAAAAAAAGGGATGTAGTTGCGCTCGACTCGCTCTTTCCTAACTAAGAGCGGACAAGCGCAACCACATACCTAAAATTTAAGCTTTATTTGTGACAATTGTGTAAGTCTTATATTTAATCCTAATCCAACGGAATTGCTCGCAAAATTTCCGCACCTTGGCGCGGTTCGAGAATATACTCGATCGCTCTTTTCACTCGTGAAGTTTGTATTTTTTGGGCTGCTGATTAAAAAATCCTTCAACTCATCATCATTAGCACCCGCACAAGAAGTGCACTTAAGTACCGAATGTGCGATCTGCCAGTAAATATGCGTAGAGACCTTGACAATCGCACCCCGATAAAGGCAATTTCTCGGCATCTAGGATAAATTCTCGGTATCTGGGAGAATTTTGAGAAAATGGTGATATATCTCCTCTAGTTCAATAAGGTAAAAATGAGCATCAGACCAAATTTCAGATGGTTTTCTTCAGTGGCGAGTGTTTTGGGTTCGATTTCGATCAGCCCTTTGAGCGGCGCGACATCCTCTGTAAAAGCAAAAGCAGCAGAAACGGTTGTTGTCCGCAAAGGTATTTTAGAATCGTCAATATCGGTTGCAGATTTGCGCGAACTCGCAGAAACAGGAAAAGTCCCCGCCAAACTGCAAGCTTATGCCAATCTCTTGTCTGACGAACAGCGCAGTAAAATTTTTCGGGCGCTGAAAGCGAAAATTCCCCTCAATGTAGTCGGCCTGAGCAACTTGCTAAATACGGGCATCGGCACTGCCATCCTGACGGATTTGACTACAGTGATACCCAGGCGCGACGGTGGGGGTGTGGAAGCGCTCCGATCGGCTCTGGTGCAGGGAGCAAAGGCGCCGGAAGGCTTATCGATATTGAGTTTCATTGAATCTTATCCGAGCTCGCGGGTGGTGGTGGATCTCGATCGAGCTTTCGCAGTTTTGGGAAATATGAACGTAAGTTTTTGGCAAACTCAGCGCTTTATGGCGGCGATCGCACCTCAGTTAGCAGCGGTTAAACCCGCGTTTAAGCTGCCTTTCGATCCCACCCAGCCAGGCCCTAATCTCGTGCAGGTACGGGCGCTAGATTTGAACGATAGCGCGCGCAATCGACCTATTCCAGTTGATGTGTATTGGTCGGAAGCTGCGACAGCCGACAAACCGACGATCGTCTTTTCTCACGGGTTGGGTTCCGTCCGCACGGATTTGCGCTACTTAGCCGAGCATTTGGCTTCTCACGGCTATGTGGTAGCAGCTTTAGAACATCCCGGCAGCAACGAGACGAATACCAATGCTGCGATGGCGGGGAAGTGTCCCTTGCTAGTTCCTCAAGAGTTTTTAGACCGTCCCAAAGACATCAGTTTTGTGCTCGACGAACTGACAAAATTGAACCAAACTGATGATAACTTGCAGGGGAAAATGGCGATCGACCCAGCGGTGATCATTGGTTATTCCTTCGGCGGCGCTACAGCCTTGTCCGTGGCCGGGGCCGAACTGCAATTGAGCGGACTCAAACAAAGGTGTCAGGGGGATTTGATTGGGTTCAGCTTAGGCGAAGCCATTCAGTGCACGGCGGCCGGATTGCCCGAAGAACGGTATCAATTGCGGGATGGCAGGATTAAAAGGGCGATCGCCATGAATCCGATCGCATCATTACTATTTGGAGAAACGGGCTTAAGTAAAATTAAGATTCCCACCTTAATAGTAGCATCTTCTGCCGACAAAACAACTCCCGCCTTAGCAGAACAAATTGCCGGCTTTCCGAAAATTCCCTCTCCTAAATGGCTAGTTGGTTTTGTTGGAGGAACGCACTTAAGCGTCAAAGATCCGAGTACAACTTTAAACCAAGTTCGCAGGCCGAGCACAGGAATTACCGGCGATGAAGTTGTCGGCGACCAAGCTGTTAGCATACGCAATTATATTAAAGCTGTAAGTTTGGCTACCGCCGCTCAACTGACTGCTGAAGCTGACAAATATGCAGTTTTTCTAACGCCTGAATACGCGCAATTTGCTTCCACATCGGCAATCCCGGTGCGGCTAGTAACAGAAATTTCCCCGGAAACTAATGCAATCGTGCAAACTTTTATTCAACGGAATAAGTAGTCCTTATTCATTAGTCGTTAAGTAGGTAAGCGCCAAAAAACCATAGTATTTTGTAGAGTTCTCGACGGAGAACATAATTATGTAGGGTTCGCAGTGCGAACCTTAGCACTATTAGTCATTAGCTAATAATCTGATGTCCGCTCGAAGACCTATAATAAAGGTGTTTGTAGTGGTAGTTCGAGGGGACATGATATTGGGACTAGCAGTTTTTTCTTGTGTAGGCGGCGCCCCTTAGCCCCCAGGGGTGTATTTTCTTCTTAAGCTGTTTCTGATATTTTTGGTCCGTGCAAGGGCAAAATATAACCAAGCGCTTTCACAAACTCTACTCCCAAACTGCCATGCCTAAAAAAAATCTAATCCCGCTGTTGCTTCTGTTTATAGCCCTGTTTACCCTTTACGGTGACACTTTAACTTTTCTCCCCAAACCTGTAAGAGATACTAGCGTGGCAAGTCGAAAGTTCTTCGTCGGGTTGTGGCCAGATTGGTTGAGGCCGAGAGATTTCAACGAGAAAAGGCAACAGGATCTGGATAAATTGCAAAAAACTCCTAGCCCGAGTCGATAGTTTTGAGCTACCAGCGAGAAACCCGGTTTCTCTAACAATACTTAGCCATTTTCTTGTAGGTTGGGTTAAGCGAAGCACAACCAAACATGACGATTTTAGATTTTGGATTTTAGATTTTTCCTCCAATCTCAAATCGATTAAACTTGAGATTTTAGATTTTCCTCCCAGCCGTAAGGTGTGCAATGCACACCCTACAGATAGAGGTTATGCCTCCAGGACTGTTTTAGATTGGTCTTCCCATCTAAAATCTAAAATCTAAAATTGATTAGGCGTGCTTTTTCAACCAGCTAAACATAGCTCGCAAATCTTTACCAACTTCTTCAATAGGATGTTCTGCTTCCTGACGGCGCATGGAGGTAAAGCCTGGTTTGCCGGCTTGGTTTTCCAGAACGAATTCGCGGGCAAATTGGCCGGATTGAATTTCGCTGAGAATTTTACGCATTTCGGCGCGGGTTTGATCCGTGACGATGCGGGGGCCGCGAGTTAAATCGCCGTATTCTGCGGTATTGGAGATGCTGTCGCGCATTTTGGCGAGGCCTCCTTCTACTACTAAGTCAACGATAAGTTTAACTTCGTGCAAACATTCAAAATAAGCTAATTCCGGTTGGTATCCGGCGTCAACTAAAGTTTCAAATCCAGCTTTAATTAAGGCGCTCAAACCGCCGCACAAAACTACTTGTTCGCCAAAAAGATCAGTTTCTGTTTCTTCGCGGAAAGTGGTTTCCAGGATGCCGGCTCTGGTGCCGCCGATACCTTTAGCATAGGCCATTGCCCGATCGCGCGCTTGACCGGAAGCATCTTGATATACTGCAAACAAACTCGGAACACCTTCCCCTTGTTCGTAAGTCCGTCGCACCAAGTGTCCGGGGCCTTTGGGGGCAACCATTACTACGTCTACATTGGCAGGGGGAACAACTTGGCCGAAGTGAATGTTAAAACCGTGAGCAAATGCTAAAACATTTCCTTCAGAAAGGTTCGGTTCGATTTGTTCTTTGTAAATAGTTTTTTGAACTTCATCGGGCAATAAAATCATGATGAAGTCAGCAGCGGCGGCTGCTTTGTCTACCGGGTGAACTGTTAAACCCGCGTCGGTTGCTTTGGCGGCAGATTTGCTACCGGGATACAAACCGACAACGACATTCATGCCACTGTCTTTGAGGTTAAGGGCGTGGGCGTGTCCTTGGGAACCGTAACCGATGATAGCCACCGTTTTGTTGGCTAAGAGGTCTAGGTTCGCGTCGGTGTCGTAATACATACGGGCCATAGTGCTTGTCTCCTGAGATGCAAATTGGGTGATTGACTGCAAAACTCTCATTTTATCAAAGTAGGGTACTTTTTTTGCTGAAATTTTTAGGTTAAGATTTGGGCGAGGGAAAATTTAGGGCGCTCGCGCTGAATTTAGCAGTGTTTCTCGCAGAGTCTGCGATCGTCAAATATAATTGTCAATAGCGTGCTGTGCATTTGAAAAAACCTCACATCTTGCACGATTCTCAAGAACAGGCAAGATGCCTGTTCCACAAGAAAATTCACTCTTTGTGGAACAGGCATCTTGCCTGTTCCTAAAAAGCTTATTGAGAATGGTGCAACATCTCATAAAAACGCAACTAACTAACTTTTGTAAGATGAAAATAAAAGCAATACATCATGTGGCGATTATTTGCTCGGATTACGAAGCCTCGAAAAAATTTTATGTAGAAGTATTGGGATGTTCCATTATCAAAGAAACTTTCCGAACCGAGAGGAATTCTTACAAACTAGATTTGCGAGTCGGAAACGGCGACACCATCGAGCTTTTCTCATTTACCCATCCTCCTGAAAGAATTAACAATCCTGAAGCTTGCGGTTTGAGACATTTAGCTTTTGCAGTGGAGGACATAGAAGCATCCGTTGCTTACTTAAAATCCCAACAAGTAGAAGTAGAAGAAATTCGCCTTGACGAGATTACAGAAAAACGCTTTACCTTTTTCCGAGATCCCGACAACTTACCCTTAGAAATCTATGAAATTTAAGGAGTATCCCAATTTTTTCACGTCGCTCTTAAGTCAATAGGTGGGGTGTGCATTGTCCTAAAAACTGCATGATTCATTCCCAATCTAAAATCTAAAATCTAAAATCTAAAATCTAAAATCTAAAATTGTATAATGGACTCTATTATCAGAAACACAATCACGGTCGGATTGCCTGCTTTAATGCTATTTATAGCCATAGTAGCTACAGGGAAAACAGGTAACGCAGCCGTTTGGTCGGGTTTGGTTAAAGTCGGCGGTTCCTTTGGTATCCTGGTCGGTTTAGGTGTGTTGGTATTTGTAGGATTTGTTGCCAATTCTGTTAGTTATTTTGTGGTAGATAGCTTGCTAGTGAGATTTTATCAAAAGCGGCGAGTGTTGGAACAGCCAGAACAACTGGTAACAGAAATTGATAAATTGCCGATTACCAACGACCTTAAAATTAAGCTCAAATGGGCGGTGATGCACAGCAGCAACTACAAAATCATTAGCTTGAAGCACGTAATTTTAAAAGGGTTTATTATCGCCGCAACTGTAAATGCCGTATTGTCAATAGTCGGTTATTTGGGAGAATTCAACATTTTTTTTGAATTGAGTTCTCATTTTAAACTACAATATCTGGTGGTGGGTTTCTCTACTTTTATATTCTTCGCTCTCGTGCGCTCAAAAAAAATATGGTTGCTGGTGAGCGCATTTTGCATTATCATTAATTTGGCGGAAATTCTTCCTTGGTATTTTCCAGCGCCAGCAGTTGCCGGAGCAACTCCCGGACACAACTTGCGGATTTTGCATTCAAATGTTTTAAGGGCTAATCGGCGATATTCTGAGGTGATATCGCTGGTTAAAGCAGAACAACCTGATCTCGCGGTTTTTGTAGAAGTCAACTCAACTTGGGCAAAACAGTTATCGGTTTTAAGCGAGATTTTTCCTTACTCTTCTACCCAGCAAGAATCTGAGAGATTTGGCAGTGCAATATACAGCAAGCTGCCTTTAGAAAATTCTTCTGTTAAAGCCTTTTCAAATCAAAGAAAGAGCTTGGCGGCGGATGTTAAATTTCAAGGTAAAATCATTACTCTGATTCTTGCTCATCCGACTGTGCCGATCAAACAGGAGAGTTTTATCAATCGTAATAAACAGCTAGCAGCCATCGGCGAGTATGCAGCCCAAGTAAAAAATCCGCTGATTGTGGTTGGGGATTTAAATACCACAATGTGGTCGCCATTCTACAAAAATATGGTAAAAACCGGAAATTTGCGAAATGCGCGATCGGGCTTTGGCATTTTACCGACTTGGCCGACTTTTATGCCGCTGGCTTATATTCCGATCGATCACTTTCTAGTCAGCAAAGAAATTGGTGTTTTGAAGATTCGTACTGGCCGAAATGTCGGTTCGGATCATTTGCCGTTAATTACAGATTTGGTCATTTGAAGGCAGGATTCGATATTTTCTAACAAATTATTGATTAACTGTATCTGGTATTGCTGAATATTTGTCTGTAGCGGCTCTTTGCTGTCTTGAAAACTGATAACTTTTCCGGCGATTTCCTTGTAGTGTTGCAGCATGGAAAAAGTATCGGTGCTGAAGCGAGCGAGATAGTTTTTAGCAGCCTCACTGCAAATTTCCCTTACTTGATTTAGATAAGCTTCTGACGATTCAGGCGGCTTTTCATACCCAGTTCTTTTATTCAAAATATAGCTAGCACCGCCGACTACTGCGGCTCCCACAGGCCCGCCCAACAGCCAACCTAAGCCAGTGGCGATCGCCACTGGAGCCACTTCGCGGTCGTTCGACTTTTGAGCTGGAGGTGGTGGCGGCTCCGGTAAACTGACTTGTGGGGATGGAGGAAAGGAAATCAAAAGTGCGATCGGCTGTTCTTTCTCAAAGAATTCGCAAGCTTTATTTACCCATTCTGCGATCGTTTGCTGCTGCTTCAACACCTCTCGCTGAAATTTTAGGTTCCACGCATCAAAACTCCCTTCCTGGAGCGACAGCGCCATTTCCGATTGATACCGCTGCAAAAGTGTCGGCTGGTAAAGCCAAATCTCGAAATCGGAAACGCTGGCTTGAAAGCCTTTTGATATCAGTTTTTCTGCTTTTTGTTTAATTTCAATTTTGTCTTTATGCTTTTTTTGAGCAGCGGCTATTTCTGCGGTGACATTTTCAGCTTTGGCTCGGAGAGATTGGCAAATTTTAGTAGCTATAGCTTCAATTCTGGGCAACTTAACTGCTAGTTGTTCCTGTTGAGCTGCCACAATACTTTGCAAAGCCGATTCAAAGCTGGCAATTCCTGTAGTTTGGGCGGCCGCCACATCTCCTTTCAGCCTAGCCCTCAAAGCCGGCAAAGCATCGACGCGGTAGATATTGCTGATATTGTTCGGCAAATTGGAGCGAAAACTTTCGGCAACAAACAACAACCGATTGTAAACTTGTTTTTGGTCGTCTGGTTCGAGTAGATTGAGAAAATTGGCCACAAAGACGACAGTGTTGATGTTGCGATCGCTCAACCAATCTCTCAAGTTCTCCCGTTCGCCTAAAGTCATCAATTTGCGAGCATCTAAAACCTGCACAACTAAATCCGCCGTTAGCAATTTATCCCGAACCAAATTATCCTGTTCTTCCCGATCATTGGTTCCCGGCAAATCCAGCAATTCCACACCGGTTTGCAGGAATGGATGGGGACAGTAAACATTAACGGCCGCCACATCATCCCGCATTTGTCTCGCGTCGTCAAGGATGGCGTAGCGTTTCAAAACATCAGTCCCCCGTTCGCTAATTTCCGTGCCGTCTTTCAGGGTAATTTTTGCGTGCAATTCCTCACCGTAGTTGACATAAATGGCAGCACCTGTAGTGGGTACGAGGTCGATCGGCAAAGCACGATTTCCCAGTAAAGCATTCAGCAAAGTTGACTTGCCGTAATTAAACGGGCCAAAAACAGCAATTTGAAAAGTTGGTTTGGCGAGATAGTCGCAGATTGAGGTGGTATCTCGATAAAGTTGGGAGTTTTTGTCAAGTTCGAGAATACCGAGTGCTGATTTAAGATTGTCGGTCAGGTCTTGATAAATTTCGGGTTGTTGCATATTGTTTTATCCTCGTGAGCTGTAGGTTGGGTTGAACGAAGTAAAACCCAACATTTTTTGTAGATTTGTTGGGTTTTGTAGATTTGTTGGGCGAAGCGAAGCGTAGGGTTCGTTCCAAGAGTCCAACCTACATATATTATAAGCGATCGATCGATCCTGATATTATTTATTCTCGTGAACCTGTAGGAGGTTCAGTAAATTCTAGTTAGTTCTAATAAGTTTTCTGGGAAGAGAGACAAGAAAACTTTCCCAAGGCGATATGCTGGTCCATTATCAGGAGTCCAAGCATCCAACCACTTGTATTTTCCTTGATTCCAGCCTTCAAACACCCACCTCGATCCATCCAAACCCCAAGACAAATCCCAAGTAATGGAAGGCCAAAATTTATTCTCATTGATGGCTGTCAGTAATTCCAAAGATTTTGCTTCTGTGAGCATCCAAGGCTCTTCACTCCCTACCTTGCTTCCTACTTTTGTAACAGCCTGCAAGCAAGGTCTACTCAGTGTATCTCCCCAAACTCGAATGACTAAGCTGGGGTGAAAACTAGGTATATAAATAAAGCGATAGGCAGTTTGTATCTTCTCCCGATCGGCCCAATTTGATAAACCTGGCTCTTCAAATGCAGCTAATGTATCTGAATACCAGCTCTTTCTAAACTGCATTCCTTGTACTTGTTTATGAGAAAAATCTGGGGGAGTAACAATATAGTGTTGATTGATGAGGTCGATCCCCCAATCTCTATTATCATATCGAGAACAGGCCAGATCGTACAATGCAGTATTTCTGTGTTCTATCTGCTCAATTCTTAGAGCAATTTGAAGAGCTTGCTTGTATTCCTCTTCTGAGATTTCTTCATATATGACTGGAATAACTCTTGAATCATCTAGCCATTTTTCAGGCAATAATTCATGGGAACGAACGAGTTTCCTCTCTAATTTTGTTTTTACCAGATGGACTAATGTTCTATCTTTTTCTTCTATATCTTTAATTATTTCTGCAACCAAAAGTGCCTCTTGCCAGAGATGATTTTTCTGATTTGGTTCTTGGATGAGATTGGCAATTTCAATTAAGGTAGCTGCCTTTGTATAGCCATTTGTCAATCTTTGAGTAATTTCGATCGCCTCTTGAAAACGACCTAGTTGCTTAAGTATATCTATCTTTTCAGGGCCATCTGGAAGATTTTGGTTAAGCCTGTTGTTCAGCAGCTTTTGATTAATTAGGGTTGCCTCTTGCAACAAGCCAAGTTTTTGTAGCAAACAAACCTTATCATAGCTATCCGAAAAGTTTTGGGTAAGTTCTAAGGCTTCATGATAAATTTCCTCAGCTTTCTCAGGGCGATCGACAAGTTCAAACTGTTGAGCCATGTTGATAAGTCGGTTGATTTTGGCAATGATTGGGAGCGTGTCACTTTTGCGATGAGTATAAATACTCGTGAACCCAGAATGACTTTTTTATCGATCATCAGTATCAAT